>VBOZ01000009.1:55302-164836 GCA_005893305.1 Candidatus Eisenbacteria bacterium
GGCATCGTCGGCTCGGGCACTGAGGCGCAGGAGCCGCTCCGCCTCGTCATACCGCTTCTGCCCGAGGCGGACCTCCGCGAGATTCGTGTAAGCGCGGAAGTCCTGACAGCGAGTGATCGCATAGGTCCAAAGAGACTCCGAATCGCGCCAGACCGGCAGGCTCTCCCGAGTCCGAGCCAGGAACGCGACGAGCGGCACCAAGGTGAGAGCGACCAGGGCGACGGCCCTCAGGCGTGGCCGGCCGACACGGCCGCTCAAGCCAACAATACCCGCGGCCAGGAGCCAGCAGAATCCAAGGGAGGGCGCGTAGAGGTACCGGTCCGCCATGTACGTGACGAGGGGAAAGGCGAGCGCCGGCAACAGAGTGACGAAGATCCACGCGGCGCCCAGGAAGGCCGTCCGGTTCCGGAATCGAAGGGCGATCCAAGCCGCCGCGGGGAGAAACGCCAGGCCGGCCATGGATACGAATACCGTGGCGAGGTCCTTGCCCAATACGGGCGCGTCGTAGTCCGGGCTCCCACGCAGAACCCCAAGGAGGAGCCCCAGGTAATTCCACACGGCGTGCCCTTTGACCATCGCGTAGCTGAGCGCATCCCGCGCGTAGGGCGCGGTCGCCTTGGCCTGCGCGAGGGTATTCCGCCACACAAGAAATAGACCCACGAGCGCGTATGGGATCTTGCTCGCGAGGTCTTTGACCCAGGGGTTTCGCGGCTCCCCTTCCGCCTTGAAGCGATCCAGGGACAACAGGAAGAGTGGAAGAGTGGCGATGCTCACCTTGGAGAGAAGGCCCAGGGCAAAGCAGACGATCGATGCCGCGTAGGAGGGCCGTCGGATCTGGGCCCCGCTCGAGGCGCGAAGGTAAAAGTACACCGTCAGGAGAGCGAACGTAGTCGAGAGGAGGTCTTTCCGGATCGAGATCCACGCGACGGCTTCGACGTGCGAAGGATGCACGGCGAAGAGGAGCGCGGCGAGAAAGGCGACGACCGAGCTGCCCAGCATGCGCTTCACGACGAACATCGCCAGCGCGGCGTTCAGAGCGTGGAGAACGATCGATTGAAGGTGATAGCCCGTCGGGTTGAGCCCCCACAGACTGTAGTCCACCATGTACGACACGAGGTGCAGGGGGAGGAAGTTCGAGTAGTAAGGCTCCGTGAAGATGTGCGCCAGATTCGCGCTCGACCACGCACGAATCCACGGATTGCTCAGGACATAGACGTTGTCGTCCCAGTTCAGGAATTGAAAGGAGAGCGCCGGAATGTACGTGGCGATCGCCGCGATCGCCACGATGAAGGGCGCCGCGAGACCCCAACCCACCGTCCGACGACGCCAGGGCGGGCGCGGGACCGTGGTCCGCTTAGTACCGGAACGGGTCAAGTCAGACGGCGTAGGCGGCTACAGCGGACTCGATCTAGAAGTACCAGTTTAGGCCCATGGTGAAGTTGAAGTAATTCACCGAGAAATCGGTGTTCACCTTGGCGTGCGCGTAGTCGAATTGCGGACCGAGCGCGAACTTATGACCCAATCTCCACTCGTAGCCGGTCCCGACGAGGAAGCCGAACCCGTCGTCAGATACCGAGGTCGTGACGCCACCACCTTGATCGACGCTGTAATCGGCGGTTCCGACCCCGACGCCACCCCGGACGAAGAAGCCCGTCGCGCCTGGATAGTAGGTCAGCGCGGGGCCGCCGAAGCTGAACGTCCAGGTTTCGTTGTCCACGCTCTTCGTCCACAGGTTGCCCTCGAGGCCCGCGGCAACCTGGGGTGAGAAGGCGTAGCCGACCCGGAAGTTCCCGCCGAATCCACCCTCGCGGTTGCTGTCCAAGCCGGTGGCGCTGATCCCCGCGCTACCTCCGCCCACATTGAATCCGAGGACCATGCCGTCGCGCTCGTGTGGATAGCTTCCGGCGCTGGCCCCCGTCGCCGAGAGAAGGGTCAAGAGCGCGACCGAGAGCGAGACTGCTAGCGTACGTGCGAGCATCGTCACCTCCGCGTGTCTGGATGGGCTGGACTCCGCGACCACATCACGCCCGGATGCTTGGCCGGGCACCGTTTGGAAAGGTACGACGAATCGGACGGCGCGGGAAGGTCTCTCAGGGCGCTGAGGCCTGGCGTTTTGCCTCCGCCTGCCACGCCTCGCTCGCATAGATCGCTACCTCGACGCGGCGATTCTTGCGGCGCCCGGAATCCGTATCGTTCGTTGCGACCGGCTCGTCCTCGCCGAGCCCCCGGGTCGCGATGCGACGCGTGACTCCCTGGGAGTGCAGGTATCGGGCCGCGGAATTGGCGCGGCGCTCCGAGAGGTCCTGATTGTACGCGCGGGTTCCCACGTTGTCCGTGTGGCCGACGATCATCAGATCCGACTTGTCGTACTTATCCAGGCTTCTCGCGAGCGTATTCAGGTTGGTCCGCGCGTCACCCCGAACGACGTCGGAGTCGAACTCGAACATCAGCCCGGACGCGAACGTGATCTGGATCCCCTCGCCCACGCGCTCGACGACGGCTCCCGGGATGTTCTGCTTGAGCTCCTGCGCCTGCTTGTCCATCTGATGCCCGATGATCCCGCCGGCCACGCCGCCCACGACGGCCCCGATGATCGCGCCCCGCGCGGTCGATCCCGTCTGCTTTCCGATGACGCCGCCCGCGGCGCCGCCGGCGGCGGCTCCGATGATCGCGCCCTTCTGCTCCTTGGTCAGCGACGAGCATCCGGCCGCGCCCGTAACGACGAGGGCGGCTACGGACGCCCTGAGAATCGCAGAATTCAGGTGGTTTCCCATAATCCCTCCATGAGATGAGAGATCGGGATTATCGCGGGTGCGCGGGATTCAGCGCAACCCTCTACTCGTAGCGCAGCGCGTCGATGGGGTGCAGTCGGGAGGCGCGGATCGCGGGCAGGAGACCGAAGACGATCCCCACGGCGGAGCAGAACACCAACCCGATCACGGCCCATTGCATCGGCACGTTCACGTCGAAGTGGGCGAAGAGGGCCACGAGGTTCCCCAGCCCGAATCCCACGATCACGCCGATCACGCCGCCGATATTACAGAGGATCACGGCTTCCAGGAGGAACTGCGTCAGGATCGTGATGCCCTTGGCCCCGATCGCCTTCCGAATCCCGATCTCACGCGTCCGCTCGGTCACGGCCACCAGCATGATGTTCATGATGCCGATGCCCGCCACGAGCAGCGCGATGATCCCGATAACGAAGGCCGCGATCTTCACGCTCATGCTCATCTCATTGAATCGCGTGATCAAGCTTTCGCTGTTGAAGAACTCGAAGTTATCGACCTCGTTGGGCTTGACGCCCCGCTCGCTCCGCAGCACCTGGCGCGTCTGCTCGATCGCATCCCCGATCAGCTGCGGGGTTTTGGCCCGCACCGTGATGTTGACGGAGCGGGAGAACCCGTTTCGATCCGTGAGCCCGTAGGTCTTGATGAACGTCGAAACCGGAATCAGGACGTAGTTGTCATAGCCCGCCCCGAATGCCGACTTCTTCTCGTCGAATACGCCCACGACCTCGTACTTGCGCTTGTCGACCCGGATCATCTTTCCGATGGGATCCACGAAGGGGAAGAACTTCTTCCCCAGCGCGTAGCCGATGACGGCCACGTTGCGCGCGCTCATGACGTCGATCGGCGAGATGTTCCGCCCGAGTCCGACGTAATGGGTATTGTTCTGGGGATACTCGGGTGTCCCGCCGCAGATGGAGACGTTCGGATTCGTCGATTCACCGTTGTACTCCACGACGAACCCGAAGTCCCAGAGCTCGGACCCCACCAGGTCCGCGGATTCGACGTGTTCCCGGATCGCGGCGGCGTCCTTCAGCGTGAGCGGGGGCCGGCGCATGGCCCGACGGCGATCCGCGTCCGAACCGAATCCGCCCGCGGGCCACTTCTGGACCTGGAACGTCTGGGCGCCCAGGACGCTCATTTCCTTCTCCATTGTCGACTGGACGACGGATATCGCGGTCATCACGGCGATGATCGACGCCACCCCCGCGACGATTCCCACGAGCGTGAGGATGGACCTCAGCCTGTTGCTGAGGAGGGTCCCCATCGACATGTGGAGCGTGTCACGCAGGCGCATGAAGGCTCCCTCCCCGCGAGTCACTCATACCGGAGCGCTTCGATCGGATCGAGCTTGGCGCCCCGATAGGCGGGCGCCACGCCGGCGACGATTCCGACTCCCATCGACACCGTGACCGCGACGATCACGATGGGCCACGAAACCGTCGCGGGCATCAGCACGGCGTTGATGACCGCGGTCAATATCGACGCCAAGACGATTCCGATCACTCCCCCGAGAAGGCAGATGGTGCACGACTCCATCAGGAACTGGGAGAGGATCACGCGCTTGGTCGCGCCGATGGCTTTCCGCACCCCGATTTCCCGCGTCCGCTCCGTGACGGAGACGAACATGATGTTCATCACGCCCACGGCGCCGACAAAGAGCGAGATGCTGGTTACGATGAGCCCCACCACAAGCACCACGCCCATCAGGTTGCTGAACGTGCCCACGAGGGTGTCCAGCTTGTTGATCGAGAAGTTGTCGGGCTGAACCGGACGCAGCCTGCGGATCTTTCGCATCTCCCCGATGACTTCGTACTCGGTATCCTTCAAGGTCTCCTGGCGGGGCGCCTTCACCGCCACGTTGACGTCCTGCCCGCGGCCGCCTCCGAAAGCGCCCACGAAGGAAGTGATCGGGACGAAGATCTGCCGATCGAAGTTCGGGCCTCCCATGAAACTTCCCCCCTGCTTCTCCATGACGCCGATGACGCGGAACAGGGTCCGGCCGACCTTCAGGGATTTGTTGAGGGGGTTCGTGGATCCGAACAGGGCGTCCTTCACGTCCGTTCCGATGACGCAAACGTACTTCTTGTATCGAACGTCGTACGACTGTAGAAATCGTCCGGTCTGCGGTACGGCGCTCGACAGGATCGTCTGCTTTTCGGTGGTGCCGATGACTGGCACTCCCTCCATGGTCTCGGCCTGGTACTTCGCGTCCTGCCGCCCCTCCATGGTGGGATTGACGACGGCCCGGCCGCGCATGTTCTTCTCCAGCTCGCGCGCTTCGCGGAGATCGAGCGGCGGGCGATTGCGAAACTGGAAGAAGTCATTCATGACGATCCAAGGCATGCGCGATACGTAGAGCACGTCCGTGCCGATGGAGGAGAAGCTCTCGCGGAATCTGTTCTGCAGACCGTTCACCGCCGTCATCGTCAGGACGACGGCGACGATGCCGATGATGATTCCCAGCGTGGTCAGGGCGCCGCGCGCTTTCCGGGCGCGGATGGCCGCGATGGCGACGTGAAACGACTCTCTTAGATCAACCGCCAGCTTCACTCGCCTGCGCCCCCTTGCCCGACTTTGGCTCCTTGCCGACGGTCACCACCGCTCCGTTCTGCAGGTCCTTGGAAATCGCGCGGTAGCTCCCCGTGACGACGACCTCGCCTTCCTTCAATCCGTCCACGATCTCGATCAGCGCGTCGCTCTGGATGCCGGTCTTGACCTGCTTCGCGACGGCCTTTCCCCCCACGACGGTGAATACGATCTCCACGAACCCATCCTTGTCGGGCTTGTAGCGCTTCTCCGCGTCCTTCCGCTTTTCACCCTTCATGGTCAGCTGATCCACCGTCCTGGCCGCGACCGTCTGGAGGGGGACGCTGAGCGCGTTGTCTTGAGTCTTGGTGACGATCTCGGCGCTGGCGGTCATGCCGGGCCGCAGGGTCTTGGGCGGATCGATGATGCTGATCTTGATCTCGAATTCGGTCTTCTGCTCGGCGGTGCCCTGGCCCGCGACGTTCGCGCTGTTGGAGATCTCGGAGACGACGCCCGTCAGCGGCTTGTCGAGCATCGCGTCGACCTCGATCTCGGCCTTCTGGCCGGCCGCGATCGAGACGATGTCGTTCTCGTCGACGTTCACCTGGGCTTCCATCTCCGAGAGATCGGCGACGATCATGATCACGTCCTTCTGGAATTGCGAGCCGAGCGCGATCTCGCCCTGCTCTTTGTTCAGGGCGCAGACCGTGCCCGACATCGGGGCGTAGATGGTCGTCTTGGACAGATCGTCGCGGGCCTGCTTCAACGAAGCCTTGGCCTGCTCGACCTGATCGGTCGCGGACTTGTAGCGCGCCACTTCAACCTGATACTCAGCCTGCTTAGCCTCGAAGGCGGACTGCGATTCCAATCCTGTGGCCAAGAGCTCCTTCGATCGCGCGAACTCCTTCTCGGTCCGGTTCATGTTCTCGCGGACGAGCGTCGCGTTCGCCTGCGCCGAGCTCACGTTCGCCTCGCCGCTCTCGACGGCCGCCACGTAGCGCTCGCGGGCCAATGCCACGAGGAGGGCGCCCTTCTCCACCCACTGCCCTTCCTTGACGGGCAGCTTGATGATCTTGGCGCTCACGTCCGCGCTGATCTCGACCTGGGTCTTCGGTTGGATCTTCCCGGTGGCGCTCACCTTCTGCACGATCTTCTGTCGATCGACCTTGGCCGTCTGAACTGCAAGGGTCTTGTCGCCGCGGCCACGGAACGCCGCGAGCGCGATGACGACGCCCACGACGACGACGGCGGCCCCGATCCAATAGTGCTTTTTCTTCAGTGCCATTGCCCAGCTGCCTCCAGTTACTTCGGGGTCAAAGTGTTACGCGCTACTCCGATCCACGACACGAATACGGCGCGAGAGGTTAAAAGGTTACCACTCTCGGGCGAAATGTGGGGAGATCGAACGGGCGCGGGGCCTGCGACCAGGCGTAGCTTCAACCAATTGTCCAAATGAGATTTACTGGGCGCCGCGTGCCTGCTAGGGCAGGGTCGGTGAGGCGCTCACGTATGAATAGGCCGCCCTGAGGATTCGGACCGCGTCCGGGTCACGGAGGAAGTAGAGCGGGAACGTGAGGTGCGCCATGCGGCCGACGGAGCGGTTCGGGTCGAATGTCTGCGCCGAACCCTGTCCGAGACCGTGCGCCTGCACCTGGACCCCGACCACCGTGCCCTCCCGTGGTGAGGGCTTTCCATCCTCGTTGATGCCAACGTTCACACCGTGATAGAGGAGGACCGGCTGGGCGATCGGCTGTGAGGGATTCTCGGGCTTGAAAACCGCGGGCGCGTTCGGCTCGCAGCCGAAGTTCTGCGCCATGATCAGGCCGTCCACCTGGGGCAGGCCGGGCGAGCTGTTGCTGTTCGGATCGCCGGAACCCGGATATGTGATCCACTTGGCCCCGCTTCCGAGCGGGCCCCGATCGACGAGCGCCGAGTCGTAGCCGGACGCAATGCCCGCGGTGGTTGGAATCGCGGCGACGAAGTCGCGGGCCCCGAGCGTGCGAAGGCCGTCCCAGTTTGCCCGCGCGCCATCAACCCCCATGAAGTTCCTGGAAAAGTATGTGAGGTTGTAGGCCTCTCCGGGCCCGAGACCGGCGCATATGCCGTTTGTGGCGTTCCCATAGAGAATGGTCAACGGCCTGCTGACGTTGCTGCCGATCGCGAACCCGGTCAGGATGAGAGTCCCTCCCCCGCGGAGGTAGGCCGCGAGGGAGCTCTGTGTGTTCTCGAATAGAGTCTTGTGAAGTCCCGTCGGAATGGGTCCATTATTGAAATCTACGTTCCATATCACCGTTGAGTACCTGGACAATTCGTTCAGCGGGGGCGGCTTTCTCCCCTCCACGTCACCCTGGCCGGCCAGATAGGTGTCCCATTCCGTGAAGGGGACACGCAGGTTCGGGAGCAATGTGAGGGTCCACCAGCTCGTCTCTTCCTCATCGGAGGGGAAATTCCCGACTCTACTGGGGGTGCTGCCTGGACCGAGCGAATCATCGACGTAGAGAATCTCCCGAGCTGCGCCGGGATCCTTGAAGGTCGGATGCACGACGAGGATCGGAATCGCCGCGTTCGTCACGAGACCCACGTCGTCGATCACCTTGATGAACAGGGTGTGTCCACCCGAGTAGAGCTGGCCGGGCGTGAGCGTCGTGCCGGTGGCGAATGGATTCGGGTTGGGCAGGTGAGTCGTGTCATCGAGGGCGTAGGCGTACCCGACCACGACCCCGCCGTAGGAATCGCTGCTTGCCGACCAGGAGAAGTAGATTGTCTCCCCCTCCAAAACCTGAATCGCGTCCCTGGGAACGTCGATCGGGCCGGATGCGTTGATGGATCGGTTCAGCACGCTGCAAAAGATCGTTAGCCTCGGCCCGAGACCGACCACGGGCGGGCTCGCCGGGGCGACCGTAAAATGGCGAATGTTCGTCACGAACTTCAATGGCTTCTCGATCGCGCCGGCCCCGTCGATCGCGCGCTCCACGAACACGTACTCGCCGGGCCCCACATTCGAAAAGCGCTTCCCACTCGCCCGAATGCCGACCCACCTCCAGTCATCGTACGGAGCGGGAAGCGTCCTTCGCCGTGGTCGATTTCCACTCGGTGATTGGAAGCGCGGTGTCCGCGTCGACGGAGAAGTAGAACTTCACCACCTCTCCGTCGCGATCAAACCCATTCCAATAAAGTTGAACGTGGACCGACGTGGTGTCGTTTTCGACCGGCGCATAGGTCAGCTCGGTCTCGGGATCCAACGACGCGGGTTTCAGAGGGGGCTTCACGGAATTGGCGCAGCCGGCAAGGTACGCCGCACCCAGGGTGATCACGAGCGCCAAGGCTAATAGAGCGATCCGACGCGGCATGATGTCGATTTCGCCTTCCCCTGCCCGGAGACGTTCTTACGCCAAGCTGCCGGCGAGCAACCAGCCTACGATGGAGTGTTTCGGGGACCATCCTTGGAGGACATCGGGGAGGATACCGCCAGGCCGAATGAGGCGTCTACCGAAATGCGAAGGCCCCGACAGCTCAAGCTACCGGGGCCCCGTCATCGAATCCGCTTGCCCCCGCGCCTACGTCTGCGGCGGGCCGCTACTCGCGCTAGCGCGAGGTGGCGTCGGGCTTGTCCGCGTAGAGATCGACGTCGTCGATGTCATCCAGTCGGAGCAGGTCGTCCTGGAGCGGCGCCGAGCCTCGTGAGAGCGTCGTGAGGGCGAGATCTTCGGCCGGGGGCAGATCTTCGAGGAACACGAACGCCGCGCCGGCAACGAAGCGCGGGAGCGCCTCGCGTACGTAATGCCCGGACGATCCCGCCGAGCGCCGGGCCTCGAGAACCTGGACCAGCGTCGTGGCATCGCCGCACACCGACTTCCAGCGAGTCTCGACATCCCTCGCGCGATTCGGATCCGCCGATCGAACGGTCTCCGATACGAGGGAGTAGGACGCCGGATCGCCCTCCGGCTGATACGAGGTCCACACGACGCGGGCCGATGTCGACCGGTCGACGTGCCGGCGCGCGATGGTGGCTCCGCTCCGGATGGCGATCACCTCGTAGTCGACGCCGACCGTCACGTCGCGAACGCGGGCGACCACCTCGATCGGAACGTCCACCCAGTGCGCCGACTCATGCCCGTCGGCGTCCCGAGCCATCACGCGCCGGCAGACGGTGTCCTTGAACAGATTGAGCCGCGTCGAGGACTTGACCGCGCCGATGGAGCCCCAGACCACGCGGTTGGCGCCCATCTCGTTGCCGAGGCGAACCGCTTCCTCGCGCGTCACGTCCTCGAGCTCGGAGAGCGTCATGGTGCGCTCGATCGCGTCGCCGCCCAGAATGCGCGTGAACCGGGCCGCCGGGGGCGCGAGACCCTGGACCAGATTGTCCCGCCACGCCTGCGCGACCTGGATCCCTAGGGAGGGCTCGGCGGAGCGGGCGCGGAACGGCACAACGGCCACGCTGGTGAGCGCCTGACCGAGAGCCTTGTCCGCGCGCTTCGCCACGTCGCGATAGTCGCTGACATAGAGCTCGGCCTCGGTGAATTCGGAGTATGCCCTCTTGGGACGGCCCGAATCGGCGGCTTCCCTGCCGCGCTGGAAATGCGTGCGGGCGGCCATCTGGCGCAGGGTGCGCTCCTCGGCCGGCCATTCGGCGCCCATGGGGATGGTCGCGTACCGCGAAGCGTTCTCGCGGAATTCGGTCAGATCCAGGACCTGCGCCGCCGCCTTCAAGCTGTCGGTTTCGGCGAGCGAATGAATGCGCCGCTGCCATTCTTGGGCGATCGCGGTGCCGGCCGCGGTCGCGGCGGCGCGGGAACGCGGGTTGCCGGGTTCCTTGTCGAGCGCACGGGTCGCGAGCTGCCAGGCGCGCCAGGCGTCGCCGCCGGCGAGCTTCTGTTCGCTCTTCTCCGTGAGCTTGGACGGACCAGAACAGCTGTTGATCAGAATTGGAATCGCCAGCAGGAACGGCGCGAGTCTTCGCAGCATCATAGGGGCCCCCCTTCGTCCAACCAATATCGGCAGGGGACCAGGGAAACATGAGATCTAATCCCGCGGCTCGAACAGCTCAACTACGTTGCCCACGCCATCTTCGGCGAGGATCTGGGAGCCTCCGGGGCCCGACAGCAAGGTGTTCCGGAACGTGACGCCGGCCGCCTTGAGCTCCTCGACGCGGGTCGTCAGATCCTCCACGATCACGACCGCGCGATTCCAGCCGCCGGGCTCGGGCTTCCGGCCGTCCGGCATGGGCTTCGCCGCGGACGTCTGGGGTCCGCTCAGCCACACGGACACCCCATCGAGCTCCACTTCCGCGAAGGCCGGACCCCACTGCTTGACCAGCTCGAAACCGAGAAGCCCCACGTAGAAAGACTTCGCCCGCTCCACGTCCCTTACGAGATACCGAAACGCGATCATTCGAGTGCCTCTCCTCCTCCGCGCTCGACAGAAATTTCCGTAGCTCCGGTTGCGATTCAGCATAATGCGCTCGCGATGGGAATTCGAGAGTGTGTCGGTCGCAGATCGCGTCTCCGGATCCTGACGCTCGCGTCCTTCCTCGCGATTGTCGTGGCGCTCATTTCAGGATGCGGGCGCGGTGCGGGGCCGCCGAGTACGGCGCATGAGATCGGGACGCGGCGCGGGTGGAATGTGACCCTCGGGGAGCCTTGCGCCGACACGCTTCCGGCCCCGCAGAGCGTTGTCATGCCGGCGGTGGAACGAACGTTCGCGGCCGAGCAGTGGCGCATTCAGAAGAAGGATCCGCGGAACGGCGTCGTCGTCACCGAGTGGAAACCCATCCAGCACGCCTTGGTCAGGCTCGTCGCCGGCAAGATCGAGGCGCGGTGCGCCGTGATCGTTCGGCCGCTGAACGCTGATCGAACGATTGTCGTCTTCCAAGCGGGCCTCGCGTCCCGGAAGAGCATCGCGCACAACCCGGCGTTCGGTCTCGCGAAGGGCGCATCTCAAAAGGCATCGCGAAACTGGCAGGAGAAGCTCCGAGCGGACCTGATTCGCCATCACGCGTTGAGCGCGCCAAACTAGTGCACTGCAACTAATTGTTACCGAATATGTTATACGCTCGAAACTTTCCAGGACGATTCTGGATGACTTTGGACGTTTTCCTGCTTAAAAATGAGTGAGTACTTACTAATCTCTGCCCGGCTGCGTTCATCGGAGACCGCCATCGTGACCACCAAGACGAAGGCTGGAAAGTCGCCTCGGCCCGGACGAAGGCCCAGGCTCAAGGCTCGCGATCGCCGGTCCCAGATCGTGGCCGCGGCGCTCGAGGTGGTCGCGGAGCATGGCTTCCACGGCACTTCGACGCGCGAGCTGGCCCGCCGTGCCGGCGTGAGCGAGGCGCTCGTCTTCCGGCACTTCCCCACGAAAGAGGATCTCATCCGAGCCATCCTCGCCGACGTCGGTTTCGAGGAGCGCATCCAGTTCATGGAGTCGCACTTAGTCCACATGCCGCCCCGCCAGGCCCTGCAAGCGATCGCGGAGCATCTGCTGACCAACCTTCGCGAGCGCCCGGACCTGTTTCGGGTCGTCTTCTTCGGAATCATGGAGACGCCCCACCTCGCGCGGGAGTTCTACCAGAAGTTTCTCTCGCGCCTACTCGCGCTCGAGACGCGCCTCTTCGAGCGCGCGTTCGCGGAGAGAAAGGATCTCCTTCCCGCGGCCGGCGTGAACCCGGCGATCGTCGCGCGCTCCTTTCACGGTTCTTTGATGTTCTACAACCTGGCCGGGGCGATCGTGCGGGTCGAGCCCCTGCCCTCCAATCCGCGCGCAACGGCCGAAGCGATCGTGAACATCTACCTGCCTGAGGTCCCGAAATGAAGCCCCATGGACTGTTCCTGGCGTTGAGCATCGCCCTCGCGACGCCGTCGTCGGCCCAAACGCTCGACGAGTGCGTTGCGCTGGCGCGCCGGCACGCGCCCGCCATCCGCGTCGCGAACGCGGACGTCTCGCGCGCCGAGCACGGCATTCGCGAGGCCCGCGCCGCCCTCGCCCCCACGCTTCGGCTCGGCGCGAGCTACGTTCGGAACAACGAAGCGCCAAAGACCGTGTTCCCCAACCCCGTCACGGGGTCGACCACGGTCGTGCGTGTCGGCAGCGCCGGCGCCCTGGACGTGCGAACCGACGCGCAGCTCACCCTCTATTCCGGAGGGCGAAACGGCGCACTGGTGAGCGCGGCCGAGGCGTCGCGCTCGGGCGAGCTGCACGGGAGGCAGCAGGCGGACGCGGATCTCGTGCTGCGGGTCTCCCAGGCCTTCTACCGCGTCATCGCCGCCGGGCGGCTGGAGGATGCTGCCGACGACGCCTTGGCCTCGGCCGAGGCCCACCGCCGGACGAGCGCCGCCCGGGTCCGGGCCGGCGCGGCTCCTCGCCTTGACTCGCTCCAAGCCCACGTCGATCTGGCGGCGCGCACCACCGCCAAGGTGAAGGCGAGCGAGGCGGTCCATCTCGCGCGCGTCGACCTCGAGACGGCGATCGGGGTCCCGCTCGACCCGGCTGAGCGGTTGGTCGAGCCTGGCACGCCGGCGCTCGATACGCCCGCGGACTCCGCTACCGCCGAGCAAGCCCTCAGGGCGCGCCCCGAGCTGGCCGCCTACGACGAAGCGATCCGCGAGAACGCGCATCGCGCGCGCGCCGCGCGGGCGGCCCGCAGCCCCCTGGTCAACTTGAACGCCGCGGCGGAATACCTGGGACCCAATCGCGACGACTCCTATTGGGAGCTCGATGAGCCCGGGCTCAAGACGTACAAGCTCTACGCCGGGATCGGGGTCAGCATGCCGATCCTGGACGGCGGGCTCACGAGCGCCCGCGCCGGAGCGTTGGAAGCGACAGGCCAAGGCCTTCTCGCCCACCGCCAGGAGGCGGAGCTGGAGATCCGGCGCGAGGTGAGCCGCGCGCTTTCCGATCTTCGCGTCGCGCTCACGGTCTGGCAGTCGGACAGCAGCCGGGTCGCCGCGGCGCGTGAAGCTCTGCGGACCGCGGAGGCGGGCTACAAGGGCGGCTCCTCGACGGCCACCGACGTGCGCGACGCCGAGTCGGCCCTCGCCGACGCCCGCGCCGAGGAAGCGCTATCGCTCATGGATTGCTGGATTGCACGCGCGTCGCTCGATCACGCGACGGGCGCCACAGTGAAGAAAGGAAATTGACGATGGTGGAGAGCAAGCGCTCGGGCGTTCCGGTCGGAGTGCGGGTGGTCGTGCTGACGCTCGTGATCGGGACCATTACGTATTTCGTGTGGCGGAGCGCGACACGGACCGAGGGCTACACCGGAGGCGACGTCACGACGACCGGAACCATCGACGCGATCCACGTCCAGCTTGGGTACAAGGTCGGCGGACGGTTGGCGAGCATCCCCGTCACGGAAGGCGACAACGTTCAGCCCGGGCAGCTCGTCGGTCGGATGGAAACGGACGATCTCGATGTCCAGGTGCAGGCGGCCCGCGCGACGCTGGAGGGAGCGAGGGCGTCCCTCGCGCAAGCCCGCGCCGGCCTCGACAAGGCGGCGCGCGACCTGGAGCGCCAGCGAGAGCTTCTGAGCAGCGACGCGACCACGCAGCAGCAGATGGACGCCGCGAAGGCCGGCGCGGACATGGCCACGGCCCAAGTGCGCGCCGGGGACGCTCAGGTGCGCCAGGCCGAGAGCGCCCTCGCGCAGGCCGAGCTCCAGCGATCGTACGCGGAGCTACGCGCGCCCTCGGCGGGCCAGGTCTCGGAGGTGATCCACCGTCCTGGAGAGATGGTCATGGTCGGAACGCCGGTCCTGGCCCTGGCGCAGGTCGACACCGTGAAGGTGCGCGCGGCGGTGGACGAGACGCGAATCGGAGCCATTCGAATCGGGGACGGCGTGCGCGTGAAGGTCTACACGTTCGACCGGAGGGAATTCTTGGGAGAGGTGACGGAGATTCAGCCGGCGGGCGATTTCGCGACGCGGAAGGACTGGGGCGCGGAGCGCCGCGACATCCGCACGTTCACCGTCATCGCCCGGATGCCGAACCCGGAACACTTGCTCAAGGACGGCATGACGGCCGAGGTCACGATCACGGTGAGCCCGGACGTCAAGCGGATGGCGGGGGCTCGACGGTGAATCGGCAAGCGGGAAACGGCAAGCCCCCGGCGATCGTCGTGGAGCACCTGACGAAAAGGTTCGGAGAATTCGTCGCGGATGACGATCTCAATTTCACCGTGGCGCAGGGCGAGATCTTCGGGATCCTCGGACCCAACGGTGCCGGGAAGAGCACGCTCATTCGCATGCTCGACACGTTGATCACCCCGACATCGGGCATCGCCCGCGTCATGGGACATGACGTCGCCAAAGAGACGGCGGCGGTGCGGCAGGAGATCGGCGTGATATCGCAGGCGAATACCGTGGACCAGGACCTCTCCGCGTGGGAGAGCCTCGACATCTACGGCAAGTTCTACAGCCTGCCGCGAAAGGTGCGCCGGCAGCGCGCGACCGAGCTCTTAGAGGCGGTCGGACTCACGGAGTGGAAGGATCGGCCGGCCGGCACGTACTCGGGCGGGATGCGGCGACGGCTCGAGATCGCGCGCGGCCTCATCCACCGGCCCCATGTCTTCATTCTCGACGAGCCGACGACGGGCCTCGATCCGCAGAGCCGTCGCGTCATCTGGGAGCTCCTCGAGGGCCTGCGCTCCCAGGGGGACCTCACCATTCTCCTCTGCACGCACTACATGGATGAGGCGGACCGGCTCTGCGACCGTCTCGCCATCATCGACCACGGGAAGATCGTCGCGTTGGGGACGCCTCGGGAGCTCAAGTCGAGCGTCCCCGGTCAGGACATCCTCACGGTGCAATTCTTTAAGGAAGTCAGCGACGAGCTGCTCGCGGCGCTCAAGGGGCTCCCCAACGTAAGGGACGCCGGACGGGAGGAGGCCCACACCGCGCGCGTGATTCTCGGGGGCGACGTGGTCCCTCTCGAGGCGATCGCGGAAGTCTCTCGGGCCCACGGCGACAAGGTGAAGAACATGTCGCTCCTGGAGCCGACGCTCGAGGACGTCTTCCTCCACTACACGGGTCGAGGGCTGCGGGACGCGGCGACGCAGGAATACACCTACGCCGTACCGACGATGATGCGATGACCGCCGCCGGCGCGGACCCGCGGCGAGACTCGTAGGGAGAATCGAAATGTTCGAATTCAAACCGAGCCGAATGCTCGCCGTGGCCGAGCGGGACCTGCGGCGATTCCGAAGAAACAGCGCGTTTCTCGTCCCCATGGTCCTGATGCCCATCACCTATCTCGTGATCCTGGGCAAGGTGATGGGTGGAGATCTGCACGACCTCCCGGTCGCGATCGTGGATCAGGACCGCGGCTCCTCCGCGGTGGTGGTCCGCGACAGGCTCCGCACGCTCGAGCAGAGCCGGGAGCTATTCCGCCTCTCGGACGAGCTCGATCCGAGCACCGCCGTCGCGAAGCTCCGGCAAGGGCACTACCGCGCCGTGGTCATCCTACCTCCGGAATTCAGCGCGGACGTGTCCAAGGGGACACGGGCATCGCTCGGGATCGTGGTGGACAACACCGACAACACCACCGCGAACGTGATCGAGGCCGAGCTGCGCCGCGCGTTTGGCGGCCCCGGCTACGGCGGCCCCTCGAACGCCGGGACCGAGCTCGCCGCGATCCCCGGGATCCAGGTCGAGCGGGTCGATGTCTACGGGCACCGGGACTTCATGCAGTACCTCGTGCCCGGCGTCATCGCTCTCTCGCTCTTCTTTGTCGCCATGCTGGCCGGAGGGATCATCCTCGTGGACGACCGCGCCCGCGGGATCCACGAAGGCTACTTCGTCACGCCTCTCTCCGCGCTCGACGTGATCGGCGGGCTCACCCTATCGGCGGTCACGCTCTCGATGATCATCGGCACCGTCGTCCTGAGCTCCTCGATCCTCATCGCGCAGTTGCACCTTCTGGGGGGATTCCGAACCATCGCCCTGGCGGGGGCGGCGCTCTTCCTGCTTGCCTTGGGCCTCATTCTCTTCGTCTTCACGCTGATGGCGCGTGTGTCGAATCCGCTGATGCCTCGCGCGCTCTTCGGAATTCTGAACGTCGTCACCTTCTTCCCCAGCGGCGCGCTCTATCCGACGGAGAGCTATCCCCAATGGCTCAGCGCGCTCTCGGCGATCTTCCCGATGCGCTACGCCGTGAACGCGCTCCGGAATCTCCTGCTAAAGGGGGTCGGTCTCCATGCGGTCTTGCCCGATTTCGCGGCGATGGCCATCTTCGCGATGATCATGCTGGCACTGGCGTCGCTTCTCTTCAAGCGAACGCTCTGAGGCGGAGGAGGATCTGGAGAGGGGCGGCCCGCTACAGGCTGGGCCCCGACTTCCCCGCCGATTGCTTGCCTTGAATCGGCTGGTACTTCACGCCGAGGCGATCCAAGAGGAAGAGGAGCGCGTCGGCCTGCTGCTGGTCGCGCTCGGAGAGCGCGGTTCCGATACCGTGGCCTGAGTCGTAGCTCACGCGCATCAGGACCTTGTTGGGCGATCCGCTGGCTTGCAGCCGGGCGACCATCTTGTAGGTGTCCCACGAGGGAACGCGCGGGTCGTTCACGCCCGTGAGCGCCAGGATGGAAGGGTAGGTCTTGCCGTTCTTGACGTGGTGGTAGGGAGAGTAGCCGTACATGCCGCGGAATTGGACCGAGTCCTTCACCGTTCCAAATTCCGTCGTGTTGAACTCACCGTTGGGCGCAAGCTCGGTGCGAAGAACATCGCCGTAGCCCACGTGCGCGATCGCGGCTTCCATCACGTCCGGGTAGTGGACGACGGTTCCGTAGACGAGTAGCCCGCCCGCGCTTCCCCCTTCGATCGCGAGCCGCTCCTTCTTCGTATATCCCTCTCTGACGAGATACCGGGCGCACGCCGCAAAGTCATCCATCGAGACCTTCTTCGTTCCAAGCCGGGCGGCTTGGTGCCACTCCTCCCCGAACTCTCCCCCGCCCCGAACGCTCGCGTCGGCGTAGATGCCGCCCTGCTCGATCCAGGCCTTGAGGTCGGGTTGAAAATAGGGCTGCTCGCTGATTCCGTAGCTCCCGTAACCGTAGAGCAGCGTCGGGGACTGTCCATCGAGCTTGGCGCCCTTCTTTATGATGATGTTGATCGGGAGCTTCGTGCCGTCGTCGGCGGGAGCGAAGACGCGGCGCACTTCGCAATCGCTGAAATCGGCGGGAGACGATTGCGCGAGCGCGGTCGGCTTCAACTGGGTGTCGTTGGGGCCGAGCCGGTAGTAGGCCGGTGGATGCGTGTAGCTCTGGCTCCGGACCAGGACGTCATCGCCCGTCGTGCGCGCCGCCTGTCCGACCAGGGAGATCTCCGACATCGTCACGAGCCCCATCGCATTCCCGGACAGATCGTACACGCGGATCTGCGTCGGTCCTCCGATCATCTCGGTGACGTAGAGCCTGGAAGCGGTCGGCGTGTATCCCTCGATCGCGTTCTCCGTCTCCGGGACCAGGACCTTGGCGGCACTGAGCGTCGGCGTCGAGAGCGGGAGGCGCAGGATCTTCCTTCGGGGTGCGCCGGCTCGGGACAGCAGATAGAGCGCGTCATCCATCCCGAACTTCCCCTGCACGATGCCGTCCTCGAACCGCGTGACCTGGGTCCATGCCGCTCCCGGAGCGAGGAGCCAGTAAGAATGCTCGCCTCCGTCCCCATTGAACACGTCGGCGAGGATGGACCGGCCATCCGGGCTCGTGGACAGCTGGATCTCGGCGATCTTGGGGAATTCCTTCCCCAGCACGTACGGGTCCGCGCTGACCTGCGTTCCCAGCTTGTGAAAATAGATCTGCAGGTAGAACGGCAGGTCCGCCGCCGGACGCTCTCCCTCGCGCGGATACCGCGTGTAGTACACCCCGCTCCCGTCGGCGTTCCACGTCGCGCTGCCTCCCGCCGTGCCGCCGTTCACTCGGGGAATCACCTCGTCCAGGCGACGGCCCGTCGCGGTCTCGTAGAAGTAGAGCGTTCCGTCCTCGCTGCCCCCCTTGGAAAGGGAGACCGCGACGTACTTGCCATCCAGGGAAGCGGAATAGAAATCGATCGACGTTCCGCCCGTGGGGTCGATCGTGTTCGGATCCACGACCGGCCGCTCGGAGGCCACATCGCTCACCGATGTGAGGACGACCAACGACGGCTGCTGCTTCGGCGGCTGGTCCTTCATGAAAAAGTAGAGGCCGTTTTGGTACGTGACGGAGTAGTACCTGGGCGACTCGGAGTGGGTCAACGCCACGATGCGGTCCAGGATCGCCTTCCGCTCGGGGTGGCCGTCGAGCCAGGCGCGCGTGTAGGCGTTCTGGCCCTTCACCCACTTCGCCACCGGCGGATCGCTGACGTTCTCCATGTATTGGTAGTCGTCGGTGACCTTCTCGCCCCAATAGGTGTCGACCATCGGGTGCTTCGGCGCCTTGGGTGGCTCTGGACCGGCGGACTTCGCCGTACCGGCGACCGCGGAATTGAAGAGGCAAAGGAAGAGTAATGCCGAAAGCGCGGTGGACCCGAGTCGACGGGGCATGGCGGTTCTCCGAGGTTATGCGTGGGGGGTTCTGCTCAGGGAGGTAATGCTAGCAGACTCGGGCGGCCCCGACGGCGTTATCTCAGCACGACCGTCCGGCGGCCGCTCTCGAAGCGAAAGGCAAAAACAGAAGACCCCGGCAACGCTTGTCGCCGGGGTCCCTTGCAGCCTATGTGCTATCGCGTTAGTTCACGCGGCGCAAACGCGGCTGGAAGTCGACGTTGTCCTTGACCCACGAGAAGAACCTCTGCTGCTCGGCCGGCGATCTGCCCGGAACGAGCGTCTTCGGGCTGTTCCATTCGGTCATCACGATCGCGTCCTGCGTCCAGACCTTGACGCGCTTGCGCGGCACTTCGTCCCGCCAGCTCTTCGCCGTGACCGCGTCCGTGTAGAGGACGCGGAGCGTGATATTTCGGGAGAGGTTCTCGAGCGGCTTGAGCTTGATGCTCCGGAACTTCGCCGACCGGCTCATCCCGCCCAGGTCGGGCTGGCCGTCGGTGATCAATACGATCGATATCGGCTTCAGGATGAGCTTCTTCGCGTCGACCATCTCGGCGACCTGCGCGAAGTAGGCGTTGAAATCCGTGAACGGATTCTCC
The DNA here is from genome assembly GCA_005893305.1 of Candidatus Eisenbacteria bacterium. NCBI lineage: Bacteria > Candidatus Eiseniibacteriota > Candidatus Eiseniibacteriota bacterium. The sequence continues at coordinate 74,722 of VBOZ01000009.1, forward strand.
TGCTTCCTCGGGAAGAGGACTCGCAGCTGCGCGTCGATCTCCTCGATGCTGCGGTCCTGGAATGTCTGGATCGGGAAGAGGGTCTTCGCTTCGCCCTTCGTCACGCCGCCGATCGATCCGACGAACAGGGCATTCGGAATCTCCATGCCGCCGAGCCCGTTCAGGTGCGCGTGGATGTAATGCGCGAGGAATTCGATCGAGTTATCGAAATTCTTGCTGCTCATGAATGAGCCGCTGATGTCGACCCCGATGAACATGACGAGCCGGCCGGCCTTCGGGGCGTCCGCCGCGTCCTTGATGCCGGCGGGGACGTCCGCCGCCAAGCACGCCGGCGCCAGAAGCATCGCGATGAGAACCGCTATGGATACGCCGCGCATGTCAGGCCGCCTTCCTGGGGCGCGCGGTGCTGAGCTCCACGGCCAGGGATCGCGCATCCTTGAAGTCCTGAACGGAATGGAGCGGCAGCTCGAGGAGATGTCGATTGCCGACGAGGAGCGTGACGAAGTTGATCGCGGCCGCGACGACCTGCATCGGCGGCACGAGGAACGCGTCCAGGAGGCGCTGCCCTTCCGCGCCGACCCACTGGAATTCCTTCTGGAGCTGCCCCGTGAAGGTCTCGGAGAAGAACCTGAACCCGGGCTGAGCCTGGCCGACGATGTCCCGGTTCCCGACTCCCTGGCCCTGAATGATCGCCATCATGGTCGGGGTCCCGGCGGAGGCGAACAGGAACCAGGTCAAGCTGCGGAGGCCGAGCCAGGTGACGCCCGCGATCCCCAGCGTGCCGGCGATCCCGAGGTCGAAGTTCCCGTTGGCGTGCTGGGCGAACCAGGGCACCAGGGCGTCGACGAATTCCCGATACAGGAAAACAACCTCGACGAACATGGCGACCAGCTCGACGATGCCGATCTTGATGATCGTGGGCCAATCACGGCTTCGGAGCGCCGCTGCCCACGTCGATAGCACCGCGTAGCTCCCGAGCACGATGAACAACATGAAGAGGAAGAGCGGGATCCGCACCGCGGTCTCGGTCATCTCCGTTCCCGCGAGATTCGAGAGCGTATCGATGACGAGGGACGTCATCACGTAGGTGAAGATCGTCGCTTCGAACACGCACCAGAAGAAGGTCATCGCCACCGCGATCCAGGGAACGCCCGGATTGAGCACGTTGCTGCCGACGCTCCGGATCATGCGGATGGGCAACGCGATGATCTCCTGGATGATTGCCCAGGTGCCGACCAGGAGAACTTGAACCAGGCCCAACACCGAGACGACCAGCTGCATCAGGTAGCGGAACACGCCACCCCAGAAGGTGAAGATGGCCCGCGCCAGATCCCACCACGTGACGAGAAGGAGGCTGACGAAGGTACGCCGCTTGTGGCGCACGATGATTGTGGGTAGGCTGAGGACACTGGTCCAGTAGCCCAGGACGATAGCGCCGAGCGGCATGAGGAGAAAGATCCGCTTCAACACCTGAAGCCAGAGCGGGTCGCCGGCTCCCCAGGCGAAGAGAAACGCGATCTTCACCGGCTGCCAAAGCGCGATGGTCTCGATCCAGAATTGTGTCTCTAGGCTCATGGAATTTCCTTTCCGGTAAGGGCCCCCGATACCTTGGCCTTATCGGCGAGGCGCGGCAGTCTCTTTAGCGTTCCGCCGTCCGATTTAGAACGCCGGTTCCGCGGCCCCGGTACGTTACTTGCGCCTTTTTGTCGCGACTTTGGTGGTCCAGGAAGGTTCCGAAGCCGCCAACCGACTCGAAATCCGTCGGGTGGCCACTCAGGGGGGAATCATGAAAAAGGCAATCATCGTTCTAGCCGTCTTCGTGTTTTGCATCGCGTCTTCGCAGAATGCATCGGCCACTCCGGCCAAGACGACCAAACCGGCCAAGGCCGCCAAGCCGGCCAAGGTCCACAGGGAATCCAATTCTTCGGGCCTTGGATTGACCGCGCTCGGCGTGGAAGCCGGCCTGGTCGACCCCGAAGCGGCCGGCAGCACGATCGGCTTCGGCGCGTTCGCAAACCTCGGGAACATCGCGCGCGACGTCCGGCTCTCCTCGCACCTGGGATATTGGTCCAAGTCGGAGAACGCGTTCGGCGCGGAAGCTTCGATCCGGGACATCTCCCTCGGCGCGCGGGCCAAGTACATGTTCCACGTTTCCTCGCCGAAGCTGCAGCCCTACGTGGGTACGGGCCTCGGGCTCCACTTCTTCCACATGAAGGCGGGGATCCCTGGTTTCACGGTCGAGGATACGGTGACGAAGCTTGGCTGGGATCTGGGCGGCGGCGTGCTCACGCCGGTGAGCCCGAAGGCCGACTTGTTCGGTGACATGTGGTACACCGTCGCCGACATCAATGAGTTCACGATGAAGGTCGGGCTGGCGTTCCGGATGAATCGGTAGGGCGCCTCGCGGCAAGGCAAGACCTGACACTCGCAAATGAGGGACCCCGGTGGCAGCAAGCCGCCGGGGTTTCCCCTTTCTGACGGCTAGAGGGGCCGGGCCGCGCCCGAGGGTGCGTGGCCGAAGTAGATCGTGAGCCCAGCCTTGCTCATGAATCCGCTCCAGTCGATCTGTGACTTGGAGCCGTCGGCATTGTGGAGCGTGGCGCCCGCAAGCTCGACGTCCGTGGTCTTCGCGCGGCGGTAGCCCGCCCCAATTTCGGCGTGAAGCCGGTGCGTCAGTGGGATGTCGGCGACCCCGAGGGCGTGGAAGCCCAGGCCCGATCCATTCAATTCGGAGCTGTAGGCCTGGCCGGAGCCGGTCGCTGTCGCCTTCCCGCTGGAGACGTAGTAGCCCCCGCCGGCTCCCACCCCGAGTCCTAGCCGGTCACTGACGGGGAAAATGTAGCTTACCGTGCCGGTTATCGCCGTGGCGGGAACGCTCAATTCCCCGCCGTACGGAGTCCCCGCGAATACGGCCGACCCCGTGGTCTTGGCAAGCAATCGCGACCCGTCGAATGACAGCAAGATCCGCTCTGATGGCCAGAGGCGAAGGCCGAGGCCATATCCCCCGCCACCCTTGATATCGTCGGTCTCCGCTGTGCCACCCGGGAAGAAGTTGCCAGGGCTCGCGATCGCCTCGTTCACGTCGGACATGGAATACGTTTGGTAGCCTCCGAACGTCGCCAGTCCGACGCGCGCCGGCCCCCTCGATGAAGGCTCCCCTGTCGGTCGAATCTTCTGTCTGAGCCGGATCGGATCCGCGTAGACCGTGAGCCCGTCCCGATCGATCGTCGTTAGGAAGTCCGACTGAGGCACGGTCGCTCGGTCGAAGCGGACCCCAGCCGCGTCCCCCCAGTTCAACCCCAATCCCCAACCGGAGGTGCGGCCATGAATCGCGTTCTCCGGGTCGTCCACGCGGCCGCGCCGGATCGAAACGCTGTTCGCGATCGCGAGCTCCCACCCGGTACGGACCACCCTCGTCCTTTCCATGCGTGATCCGGTGCCAAGATCGTGCACTGTGGGGACCATTCGGTCCCAAGCTTTGCTCCATGAAATCAGGGGCGTCACGAAATCGAGTGCCCACCCAAACACTCCCGCCCGAAGGTGGCGGCGCAGCTCCCCCGGAAGGTCCAAGGCCATACGAGATGCCCATCCGCGCCGCGAGATCCTCGCCACCGGATCGGCCTGGGTTGGATCGCTGTAGGAAATCCTCGCGTCGTTATAGTTTTGCGTCGATCTGCCGTGGGTCACGTCCACTCTGACGGCAGCGATCCGATCTACCCCCGGGATGATGCCCGGATAGTCGATCGAGTTGTAAGGGGTGGCTCGGAAGAGGACTCCCGAGTCGTAGGTCGTTACCTTCGCGCGCGCGTCGCGACCGTCGAGCGTGACCGAAGCCGGTGCGAGAAAGACATCCGTGGTCTTCGTGGTCCGACCGATGGAAACGTCGCCGTATCGGGTAATGGAGCTGAAGCCCGGAATTCCAAAGGCCAGCCCGACAGTCCGCGCCATTTCGAGTGGGCTCAAGCCGATCCCGAACGATTCGATGTCTTCGTAGGACGTGAACGTTCCGATCGGATTCCCATCCACGTCGGTCGCCTCGCTGGTGCCGTAATTGAGTCGCTGGCTACCGACGCCACCAAGAGGCTTTCCGGCGAGGGAGATCGTCACGCCGCCGTACCCCACGAGTAGTCGCTTCGTCTTGAAGGACACCTTGGGAGAGAGGTCCGGAACCAAGTGCGTGCGGCCCCGCTCATAGCGGATGCCGTGTTGGTAGGGGAGGAGAGCGGGGTTCGCCCAGTAGTTCGGGTCCCCTCCCCAGATGACCGCGGTCGAAGCGCCGCCCATCGCCGATGCGCGGATGGAGGGATCGATCAGGAGCGATTGCGCGCCGCTCTCGGACTGTGCGGAGGCGCGCCTTGGTGATCCGCCGATCGAGAACAGCATGAATGCGGCGGTGCAGACGGTGATCGCCGATCGCATCGCTGAAGCGGTCAAGTCATTGCCCCTCTACCGTGCGAGTACCAATCTCCCCACGATCACTTCTCCACCTGGCATCACGAGCTGGTAAACGTAGACCGAGCTCCCGACCGGGAATCCGGCGTTGTTTCGGCCATCCCATGTCAGCTCTTGCGTGCCAGCCCCAAGGGTCACTGTGATGACTCGAACGACGTGACCTTCCATGTTAAAAATCCGCAGCGTCAGGGAGCCAGGATCCGGCAGCACAACTGGAAGGCTCAAGGAGACATCGGGAGTGACGGGAGCTGGGGCCTTGTCGACTTCGGAAGTGCTGGGGGATGGTTTTGTAATGTCGCCGGCGCCACAACCGGCCTGGAAGAGGACTATCGGAGCCAATAACGCAAGCGCTCGGCATAAGCCAGCGCAGGTGGCACGCACGGAGCCCCCCTTCCAACGACACCAGACGGTCAACGTAGAGTGTACATCCGGGGTCTCCCCCTCAGCAATGACCTGTTCCGCTGTCGCCCCGCTGGGGGTAGAATGGGGGTTCAGGGAGCCATCCCGCTTGCTCCCTCGCCACTCGATTCTCTACCCTGTCGTCGCCCGAAGGTCACATAGGGAGCCACCATGCTGCGTCGTTTGACAATTCGGAATCGGTCGTTCTAGGAGTCCAGCGGCCAAGCTACCCCGCGCCCCGTGCCCGCGACTGCATCCGGAGTTCTCGAAGTAATCAATCGGAGTGGCGGCTACCTCCGCGACCCGGCCCGTTCTTTCGAGCCTGGGCCGGCGGATGCATTTGTCCCCGACCTGATCATCAAACGCTTCGCCCTGCCGGCCGGCGCCCTGGTTTCCGGCCCCGTCCAACCGGGAAAGCAGGGCCCTCGCCTCGAAGACGTGGAGTCGATTTGTGGACTCTCGCCCGAGGCGTATCGCCAGCGCACGCCGTTCGCCGATCTCGTGGCCACGAACCCCGACCGGCGCTTCCGCCTGGGCGGAGGTGGAAACGTCTCGATGCGGATCGTGGATATGATCGCGCCGATCGGCCGCGGAACACGTGGACTCATCGTGTCGCCGCCCAAAGCCGGGAAGACGCAGCTGCTCGAGGACCTCACGATCGCGATCCACGCGGACGCGCCCGAGAATCGCGTCGTGGTCCTGCTCATCGACGAGCGGCCCGAAGAGGTGACGCATTTCCGGCGCAGGGTTCCGGCGACGGTGTTGGCCAGCAGCAGCGATCAATCCCTGTCCGACCACGTCCGCGTCGCGAACATGTGCATGGCCCAGGTGCGGTGCGAGCTCGAGTGCGGCCATGACCTGGTGGTGCTCGTGGACAGCATTACCCGCATGGGCCGGGCATTCAACTCGCATGGAACCGATTCGGGCCGAACCATGAGCGGCGGATTGGACTCCCGCGCGCTGGAAATCCCGCGTAAATTTTTCGGGATGGCGCGGAAAGTCGAGAACGGCGGATCGGTCACCGTCTTGGCGACGGCGCTGGTCGAAACCGGGTCGCGGATGGATGACATGATCTTCGAGGAGTTCAAGGGAACCGGGAACAGCGAGATCGTGCTGGATCGATCGTTGGCGGATCAGCGGGTGTTCCCGGCGATCAATATCGCCAAGACCGGCACTCGTCGCGACGAGCTTCTCTATTCCAAGGAGGAGAACGCCGCGATCAATCGCCTGCGCCGCCGGCTGCTGGACATGCCGCCGAGGCAAGCCATCCAAGACTTGCTGAAGGCGCTGGAGCGGTGGCCGACGAACGAGGAGCTACTGCAGCACATCGAATGAGCGCGGGCCCCTGCGCCGCCGGGGCCGTCTCGGTTACCCGCTTTTGGCGATGGCTTCGGCGCGGGCGAATAGCTTTGGCCGGCCCCATTCCGACGCGAGCGCTTCGAAGCCCGGCTTGGGCCCGCGATACTGCAAGTCGTCCACCTTCACAACGGGCTGGTCCGTCCGGAGCGTCGCGAGCGTCCGGAAAAGGAAGGCATCGTCCCGCCGCTCGCGAAGGGTTTCGGCAAGCCGCTCCGCGCCGCGCATCGTCACCTTCCAGTCGGCGGCCGACGCGGGAATCTTCTCGAGGCGCTGATACTTCGCGAGGACCCCGGAAGCAGCCTTGGGTCCCCAGCCCGGCAGCCCGGGATAACCGTCGGCGCTATCGCCCACGAGGGCGAGATAGTCGGGGATGGAGGCCGGTGGCACGCCGAATTTCTCCATGACGCCGCTCTCGTTCCGGACCTCGCCGGTTCGCCGGTCGAGCTGCACGACCCGATTGCCGCGAACGGATTGCGCGAGGTCCTTGTCCGGCGTGCAGAGGAACACCTGCTTGACCCGCGTGTCTGCCGCGGCAGCGGCGGCGGCCGCGGCGAGGGCGTCGTCCGCCTCCACCTCCACCATGGGCCACACCACGACTCCGAGCGCCGCGAGGGCGGCTTCCAGCGGCTCGAACTGCGCCCAGAGCAAGGGGTCGATGCCCTCTCCGGTCTTGTACCCCGCGTAGAGGCCGTTCCGGAAGGACTCGATGACGTGATCGGTAGCGACGCCGACGTGCGTCGCGCCTCCTTCGAGCATTCCGATGATGGATTGCACGACACCGATCACGGCGGCGGGCTCGCTCTTCCTCGCGTCCGGGCCGCCGTAGAAATGCCGAAAGAGCTCGTACGTGCCGTCGACCAAGTGGACGCGCATGGCGGAAGATCATAGACGAAAATGCGCCGGCGCCGGGAATTGGCCCCGGCAACCGGCGCTCGTGCCGAGCAAGGCGCCCGGCATTGCTCTGCTTGTTCGCCTACTTATCTATCGTGCTTGCCGTGGTGCCGCTCGTCGCGGCGAGCATCTCTCCGGTCCTCGCGGCGGTCTTCGCGCCGATCCTCGCGACGATCGTGGCGGTATTCATGGATCGCCTCGCGCCGCTCGGACTTGTAGTGGCCGTACGCGTGTCCCGGGGGCCAATCTCTCCAATGCCGGCGGTACCGGACCGGAACCGTGTAGACCGCCCTGGGCACATTCGAGTACTGGATGAAGAAAAATGGGCCGTTGTACGATCGCGCGCGATACCAGTTCACGCCGTCGCAGTAGTACCAGCGGCTCCCATAGCGATAGAGATCGTGGTCATAGTCGCGGACGTAGTAGACCCGGCTGTCCGGGACCACAACGACGTCCGGCTCGCGATGGAACACGATGTCGGTGCCGGGATATCGATCGCCGACGTGCAACTGGACGTCGACGCTCGTCCCCGCGCGGGCCGGCGCGACGGCCGCGAGCGAGCACGCGGCGACGAGCCCGGCGATGCAAATGGGCAAGCGTTTCATGGGTTCCTCCCTGGTTGGTTTCATGTCGATTTTGGACCCCCTGCCACCTTCCCAAATACGCAACACGCGTGCCAGCACGTCCAGCTGGAATCGAGCCGTTAAGTTATTGCCAATGTGTTTGTTATAGAGCGACCCGCTCCCCACCGGCGTGCCATCAGTGCGGTTCGCTGTCCCCACCTGTGGCGGACCGGCACCTTTCAGATCGCGGCCGTATGAAACTCACGCGGCCCGGCTGCCCCACTGGATGTACTCTGGCGCTGTCAGGGCTACCGTCGTCCTCAGCCAACACCGCTCATCGCAGGGGGGCATGATGAAGCTCGTGTGGTGCATTGCAGGAATCGTCCTTTGGGTCTCGATGCCGTTCGCGGCTCCCATCGCATCGGCACAGTCGGCGACGATCACCGGTACGATCGCCGACAGCACCGGTGAAGCGCTTCCGTCCGCGGTGATCCGCGTCGACGACACCTCCCTCAGGGCCACGAGCGGCGCCTCCGGTTTCTACCGGATCGAGGGAGTCCCCGCGGGGACGCACACGCTGCGCGCGGTCCTGATCGGATACAAGCCCGCGAGTCGTGAGGTCACCGTCGGCCCGGGCGAAACCGTGACCGCGGACTTCGCCCTTTCGCGCGCGCCCATCCTCATCCCGGCGACCGAGGTCGTGGTCGGATCGCGCGCCCCGCACACGGCCGCGGATGAGCTGGCGGTGCCTGTCGACGTCTACAATTCGGAAGAGATCGTGAAGCAGGGCGCGAGCGAGACGACTCAAATCCTACAGTCCCTGTCGCCGTCGATCAACTTCCCCCGCCAGAGCGTCACCGATGCGACCGACGTGGTGCGGCCGTTCACGCTGCGGGGCTTGAGCCCGGATCATACGCTGGTCCTGATCAACGGCTCGCGGAGGCACCAGACCGCTCTCGTGAACACGTTCGCCTACGGCACCGGCGCGGGGTCGAGTGGCGTCGACATGAACGCGATCCCGGCGAGCGCCATCGACCGGATCGAGGTCCTGCGGGACGGGGCGTCCGCCCAGTACGGCTCCGACGCCATCGCGGGCGTCGTGAACGTGGTCACGAGGAAAGGGCAATTCACGCCCTTCGTGAACGTGGCCGCGGGGCGATACACGCCGAAGGATTACCCGGATGACGGGACGACGGTGGACGTAAACGGCGGGTGGGGTCTGGCCCTCGGGTCCGGCTCGCTCGCACTCTTCGGAGAATTTCTCGACCGGCAGCCTACCAATCGCGCCTGGGCGGACCGCTTTGACACGAGCGGGAACGGCCTCGCCGATTCCGTCAACAGCGACGGGCAGGTCGTCATCAAGCGAAACCCCGTTCCCCAGCCAAACTATCACTGGGGAGACGGCCTCGAGAAAGACGTGCTCACCTACGGCGACCTTCTCTTGCCGCTGAATGGCGTTGCCTCGAGCCAGTTCTACGCCCACGGGGGGTACAGCTTCCGCAAGGGGACGGGTGACGGGTACAGGCGCTACGCCGACAGCGATCGGAACTGGCCCCAGATTTATCCGCTGGGCTATCTGCCGGAATTCGATCCGAACGTGAGGGACTACTCCGCCGTGACCGGAATCCGGGCTCGACCCGCGGGTTGGGCTGTCGATGCGGGCGCCTCGTTCGGGCACAACGATTTCGAGTACAACTTGCGTAACACCCTCAACGTATCCCTTGGACCGTGCCTCGACGCACCGTGCGCACCGGGAGCGGACAGCATCCTGGGCACCGCGGACGACCCGGGCATCCCGAACAAGACTTCATTCTTCGCCGGGCGATTGAAGCGTGACGAAACCATAGGGTCCGTAAACGCATCCCGCGCCATCAACATTGGACTCCCTTCCGCGCTCAACGTCGCTGTCGGCGCCGCCTATCGCCACGAGAAGTACCAAATCCAACGCGGAGAGTTCGCGTCCTATGTCGACGGCGGGGACACCACGCAATTCGGCGGGGACGCGCCTGGGGGCTCGCAGGTCTTTCCGGGTTTCGCGCCCTCCGACGAGGCGAAGGCGAGTCGAAATAACGTCGGCGTCTACACGGACCTCGAAACCAACCTCACGCCCAAACTCCTCGCGAACGCCGCGGGGCGGTTCGAGAACTACAGCGACTTCGGCTCGGTGGTCACCGGAAAGCTGGCAGCGCGCCTTCAGCCCTCGGAACGAATCACGCTTCGCGCGGCGGCCAGCACCGGATTTCGAGCGCCCGGCCTCGGCCAGATTCACTTCAGCAAGGTCGTGACCAATTTCATCGGCGGCGTCCCCGAGGAGATCGGGATCTTCCCGGTCGATCACCCCGCCTCGCGCCTGCTCGGCTCCAAACCGCTCAAGGAGGAGACCTCGGTGAACCTGAGCGCGGGCCTCGCCGTGAGCCCGCGTAACAACCTCACGATCACAGCCGACTATTTCAATATCAAGATCAACGACCGGATTCTGCTCGGAGCCACATTCGACGACGACTCGACGCTCGCGATCCTGGGGCGCGGCGGTTACTCCGGTATCGCCGGCGTCCAGTATTTTACGAACGGCCTGGACACCCGCACCCAAGGCGTCGACGTGAACGCCGATCTCCACCTCCCCCTAGGCGGGACCAAGAAGCTCGGGATCGCGGCCGGCGCCAACTACACGAAGAACAAGATCACCCGCGTCGATCCGCTTCCCGCCGTTCTCGCGAATTCGGCGGAAACCGGGCTGCTGGACGTTGTGACGCGTGTCGCGATCGAAGAGGAGCGGCCGGACTGGAGAGGAACGCTGACGGCCGACTTCTCGGACGGAGAGTTTCATGCGCTCGGACGGGGCTCCTACTACGGCCGCTTCGCCTCGGCGCAGCCAGGCTATTGCGACGATTGTCGCGAGACGTACGGAGCCAAGACGCTTGTCGACGCGGAGGTGGGATACAAATTCAGCTCGATGGATCTCTCGATCGGAGCGCGCAACCTCTTCGACACGTATCCGGACCATCCCCTGGACGACGCCAACAACAATGGCGGCACGTTCCCGTGGGCGGCGGCCTCGCCCTTCGGATACAACGGCCGCTACGTCTACGTTCGATCCGCGATCCCGTTGACGCGGTAGACGGCGCGTTCTCCGGCGGTCACTGACCCAGCTATGTGATGCTCCGTCTGACGGCGTGATCTTTCGACACCCGACGCGGAGACAATTTCTCTGAATCGCCGCACCGCGGCCGGCGCGAACCCCGCGGGAGCGACCCGAGTTCCCGATCATTTTCGTACGTGCGCGACCCTGCTCGCGCGATCGCTCGCGCTTCGAGGATGATCGCGTTTCCTTCCAGTAGGAATCCGGAAACGTGCGGACGCGGACGCGTGCGTCGTCGCGACGGATCGATCATTCGCGTACACTCTTCATCGCCGCATCACACCCACCGCTTCGCCGGGCGCTAATCCTTCCACATATATACGCGAACGTTTTTCCGCGCGGCACGACGTTTGCAAAGTCCACGCCCCGGAACTCGCGGGCTCCGATCTCGCGGACTCACGAGGTTCCGATCGACGAAAGGCCGCTGAACCCGGCGTAATCATTCGATCGAGAAGATCGGTTGGTTCAAGGAGGAACAATGTCTCGAATCCGCAATCTCGGTTTGGTAGTTGCAACCTTGCTCTTGGTTGGTGTGCCGCTCATGGCTCATGCCGAAACGAAGGTGTTCAGGGCTCACTTAACCGGAGACCAAGTGGTGCCGGCGAGGGTGACCCAGGCCAACGGGCAGGCACACTTCGCGGTCAGCCAGGATCAGGCTCAGGTGGAGTTCCGCGTCACCGTGACGAACATTGAGAACGTTGTTGCGGCTCACATCTTCCTCGGCGCGCCCGGAGAGAATGGGGCGATCGTCGCGACCCTCTACGGGCCCGTTGCGCCAGCCGGCGGCAAGAAGACCGGCGTTCTGGCAACGGGAACGATCACCGCTTCGAACCTCGTCGGCAGCCTTGCTGGCCGGCCGATGTCCGAGCTGATCGCCGCTATGAAGGCCGGCACCGCGTACGTGAGCGTTCTCACGGACGACGGCCAGGGAGCGCCGGATGAGAAGCCGGGCGATTTCTCGACCGGAGAGATCCGCGGTCAGATCCAGTAAGTAGGAGCGAGCTGAAGTTGCAGCGATCAGCAGCCAACTGAAGTAAGACAGATACTCTTCCGGGTTCGAAGGCCACCCAGCTCCGGCGGCGTATGCCGTCGGGGCTGGGCTTTTGCTAGATCCCGCAGGCCCACAAATGCTGCGGGGCGGTCACCAGAACTTCCGGTGACCGCCCCACCATGCGCCACAGCCGACATCGTCGCCGGTTCGACCCGTTGCACGGTTCGTTCGCATAGCAGGACAATCCGTCTTCCCGTGTTTGCGTCGCCCCATGCGAGCGTGCCAGGGGTGGGTATGGCCTTAGTCATCCCCAACCCCTCGATGATGATAAATCGTCTTGGATTCCGGCGCCATCGGTGCGACTCGGATTCCCGAGTAAGAGAATCACCTACTGGAGCGCTGCGGGGTCCCCCGCCTGGTCACTCCCCGTAGACGAGCAACACGAAGCTCCCCGGCAAGACAGGGCCCCGCGGATGGGGGCGCTCCGGCGTGGGCGCGGGCGGTGGACCGAAATTCGCGCTCACCAGGAGCACGCGGTGCGACTTCTCATCCAACGCCATGGTCCGCGCGCCGGGCTGGGTTGCCACGTTTTCGAGGACGCGGATACTGTCCGGGCTCTCTTCCTGAACCACCGTCAGGCTACCCACGCCGTTTGAGCTGTATGCCCTCCGCGTCGCCGGATCGAAGCCCGCCGCGTCCACGCCGCGCCCGATCGGCAACGATGCGATCACCCGGCCGTTCTCCGAGTCCATGACGATCATCAGACTGTCGGCGCACACCGCGAACAGCCTGTGGCGCTCCCGGTCGATCGCGAGCCCTGTGGGCTCTGTGCCGGGCCAGAGGGGCCAGCGCGCGACCGGCTTCAGGGTACGGGTGTCCAGGACCTGGACGGCGGAGCTGTCCTCGAGGTTGACGAACAAGCGGCCCCGGCCGTCGGTCACGGCGAACTCGGGGCGTCCACCGAGGGGAACGGTGCCGACAACCTTGCCCTGTGCCGCATCGATCGCCGTGGCGTCGTCACTACCGACGTTCATGGTGAAGACACGGCCGGACGCCGAATCGTACGCGATGGCGTCCGGACGAATGCCGGTTACGACCCGGCCGATTTGCCTGAGCGTTCGGATGTCGAAAATCGTAGCGCTGGTGTCGCCTCCATTTGTGGTGAATCCGCGCCCCAGGTCATGGGCGATGGCGACGCCGTGCACGCCCGGCGTGTTGGGGATCTCGGCGATGAGCTTGTAGCTATCCGCATCGATCACCATGACCCGGTTGGACCGGGCGACGTAGAGTCTCCGGCCGTCCCCGTCGAGCGAGAGCAGATCCCACCCTCCTTCTCCCCCGAGGACGACCCTCTGGAGCAAGTGCGTGGCTGAGGCGGCCGCCGCCGGGCCAGAGAGCAGAGCGAGAGCAGCGATGATCGCGAATCGGGTGCGCCAAGCCGGAACCCGCACGAAATACCTCCTCAGACGGCGTCGAGTCCTACCCGCCGCACCAGGGCCTTGAAGCGCGGGTCCTGACGGATCGGATCGATGCGCGGGTGGACACGAAGGAAAATGAGCCCGGTGGCGTGCTCCTCGACCGCCACATCGAGCCACCGGTAGGCCTCGTCCACGTCGCCCAGGCTCGAGTGGAGCGCGGCGATGCCCCACGCCGAAACCACGCGGTGCGAGCGAGCCTCGATCAGCTCTTGGAGGATGCGTCGCGCCGCGGCCGCGTTTCCGCTGCTCGCCTCGAGGTGGGCGAGACCGAACGACGGTCCCGCCACGCCGCCGCTCAACCGCCGGCCCTCCTCGTACTCCTTGCGGGCCTCGTCGAACCGACCAAGCGCTTCGAGAGTGCGGGCAAGATCGGTGTGGGCGCCGTCGAAGCGGGGATCGAGCTCGACCGCCTTTCGGTAGTAGACGAGCGAGCGCTCGTATTCGCGTGCGTAGTAATAGGCGTCCCCGACCGTCGTGTGTATCAGCATCGACAAGGGGTCGAGGCTGAGCGCCTTGAGCATTGCCTCCTGCGCCTCGCGATGGCGCTCCACGCAGTAGTAGACGCGACCGAGGCCGGTGCACGCGCTCGTCAGGCCGGGATTCACCTCGACCGCGCGCTGCCAGGAACGGATCGCGGCGGGGAGATCCATCTCGTTCGCCGCGATGGAACCCAGCGCCGCATGGGCCTCGGCGAGAGAATCATCCAGCTCGAGTGCCTTCATCGCGGCCTCCCGGGCTTGCGCATTCGCCTCGACGGGCAGAGCCATGCCTCGGTTGGCGCGAACCATGTGGCAGCCCGCGATCCCCGCCCACGCGGGAGCGTAGATCGGGTCCAACTCCAGCGCGCGATGGTAGTACCGCAGGGCCAGCTCGATCGCCTGCGGGGAGGCGGCAGCGGCCGTGTGGCGGCCTCTCAGGTACTCGACATGAGCCTCGGGGTTCACCGGGCGTCGTTTCGCGAGCTGCGTTGCCTCGCGCGGCGTCACCTGGACCGCGATCTCCTTCGCCACGCTCTCCGCGACACGGCTCTGCAGATCGAGCACGTCCTCGATCTCGCCGTCATAGCGGTCCGCCCACAGCGTCTCGTCCGCCCTGGCCGAGACGAGCCTCACCGAGACGCGCACTCGCTTGCCGACCAATAGCGCCGATCCCTCGAGGATCGCGTCCACGCTCAGCTCACGCGCGATCTCGGGAAGCGCTTTCTGGATCCCCTTGTACTTCATGGCCGACGTGCGCGAGATCACCCGCAGCGCCTTGAGTCCCGCGAGCTCCGAGATCAGCGCCTCGGTCATGCCGTCGGCGAAGTACTCCTGGGCCGGATCGCGGGAGACGTTCTCGAGCGGTAGCACGGCCAGCGAGCGGATGACCTGCCGCGCCGGCTCCGCATCGACGCCGCGCGCCGCCGGCTCGCGGACCCGTCGCAGCATCTGGCCCACGGCCCCCGCGGAGGCGGGACGCAGCGCGGGGTCCTTGCTCAGGCAACCCTCGATCAGGCGGTCGAGCTCCGTCGGCGCGTCGGAGCGAAGCGAGCGCACCGGGCGCGAGGCCCCGTGCAGGATCTCGAACATCAACGCCTCGGGCCGATCCCGCTCGAAGGGCCGCCGTCCGGTGGCCATCTCGTAGAGCAACACCCCGAACGAATAGATATCCGTGCGGGAATCGTCCGCGTCGCCGCGCAACTGCTCGGGCGCCATGTACGAGAGCGAGCCGAAGATCGTGCCCGCCTTCGTCAGGTTGGTCACGGTGTTCGATGCGTTGAGGAGACCCGCGAGGCCGAAGTCGAGGATCTTCGCGGTTCCGGAGGTGGTCAGCACGATGTTGCCGGGTTTCAGGTCGCGGTGCAGAATCCCGCGCCGGTGGGCGTCGTCAAGGGCATCGGCGATCTCCGCTCCGATTCGGATCACCTCGTCGAGATCGAGCGGGCCTGTTCGTAGCCGCGACTCGAGCGTCCCGCCCGGGACATATTCCATGACCAGGAAGTCCACGCCGTCCTGGGTGTCGAAATCGAAGATTGTCGCGACGCCGGGGTGGGACAGGCGGGAGAGGGCGTGCGCCTCGCGGCGAAAACGCTCGCGAGCGGCCGGGTCCGCGAGCGAGCCGCGCAGGAGCACCTTGACCGCTACGTCGCGGTCGAGGTGGAGGTCGTGCCCGCGGTACACCTCGCCCATGCCGCCGGCCCCAAGCGGCTCGAGAATGCGGTAGTGGGAGAGCTGTTGGCCGATCACCCTTCGAGGATACGACGAACCCGAACGAACGTCTTTAGTCTCGAGCTACGATGCCTGCGGGCCTGCCGTCCCGGACCGGGTGCCGGATGAGGCAGCGACGGGAGCCTCCAGAACCTCGCGGACGCGCATGGCCAGAGCGCCGGGTGAAAAGGGCTTTTGGAGGTGCGCCGCCTCGGATCGTGGGAATTGACCGGGAAAGAGCGCCTTGTCCGAGTAGCCGGACATGTAGAGCCCCTTGCACCCCGGATGCTCCTGACGGATCCGGCTCAGAAGCTCCGGACCGCTCATCCTCGGCATCACGATGTCGGTGACGACCAGATGAATGCGTCCGGGGCGCTCCTTGAGGATATCGAGCGCCTCCTGCCCATCGGCTGCGGAAAGCACCGTGTACCCGACGGCCTCGAGGACGCGTTGAACGAGCTCGCGCACCCTGGCGTCGTCTTCGACGATCAGGATCGTCTCTGTCCCCCGCGCGTGGGCCGGGGTCCCGTCTTGGCGGCGCTCCGCTACCGGCGTGCTCTCGATCCTCGGAAGGTAAACCCGGAACGCCGAGCCGGAGCCAATCTCGCTATGGACCCCGACCGCGCCGCCCGACTGGTTCACGATTCCGTAGACCGTCGAGAGCCCTAGGCCCGTTCCCTTTCCGACTTCCTTCGTGGTGAAAAAGGGCTCGAAGATCCGCGCCTGGGTCTCGGCGCTCATTCCGGAGCCGGAGTCGCTGACGGTCAGCACGACGTACGGACCGGCAGAGACCTCGGCGTGCGTTTGACGATACGTTTCGTCCACGTCGATGTTGGCGGTCTCCACGATCAACCGCCCTCCCTCCGCCATGGCGTCTCGGGCGTTGACGACCAGATTGAGGAGGACCTGCTCGACTTGGCCCGGGTCGGCCTTGATCCGGCCCAGCTCCTTGCTGAGCGATGTCACGAACTCGATGTTCGCGGGGAGGAGTCGGTGGAGCATCCTCTCCATGTCGGAGACGATCTTGTTGAGATCGAGAACCTTGGGCTCGAGCACCTGTTGCCGGCTGAAGGCGAGAAGCTGCCTCGTCAGGGCCGCCGCGCGCTCCGAAGCTTTCGAAATCTCCTCCACGCTCACATACTTGGGATCGTCCCGGGACATCTGCTGCAGGATCATCTGACTGTACCCGCCGATCACCGTCAGCAGATTGTTGAAATCGTGCGCGACGCCCCCCGCGAGGCTCCCGACCGCTTCGAGCTTCTGAGACTGGCGGAGCTGGTCTTCGAGCAATTTCCGCTCCGTGATGTCATGGAGCGCAATGACGGCTCCCAGGGTCTGCCCATGAATGCCAAGAATCGGCTGTCCGCTCGCCAGGACCATCCGCGCGTGCCCGTCGCGCCGGCGGATCAGGACCTCGACATCCCGGACCTTCTCACCGCAAAGCGCGCGGTACAGCGGAAGGGCCTCCTTCTCAAACAGCCGTTTTCCGTCCGGGTGATAGAGGTTGTAGTGCTGGGCCCACTGTTCGGGCGGGATAGCCGTTTCCGCCAGGCCAACCATGTCGCGGGCGGCACGATTGAACATCGTCAGCACGCCGGCGGCATCACACGCCATGATGCCGGCATCCAGGCTGTCCAACATGGCGTTCATGAACCGCTGACGGTTGGCGGCGGCCTCTGCGGCTTCGAGGCGCGTCTGACGCACCGCGACGTCTTCGAGGGCCCGGCGCACCGCGGGCCCGAGCCGCGACAGTCGCTCTTTCAAGACGTAGTCGGTCGCCCCCCGACGGAGACTCTCGATGGCCGCCTCCTCACCCATCGTCCCGGAAACGAAAATGAATGGGAGGTTCGGTTTCTCCTTCTGCACGATGTCGAGCGCTGAGAAACCGTCGAAGTGGGGTAACGCGAAGTCGGAGAGGACCAGCGCGACGCTGCCGCTGGCGAGTGCTGCCTCGAACTCCGCTTTGCGGTCCACCTGGACAAGCTCGAGCGGGATTCCTTCGGCCCCCAGCGCCTCGCGAATCAGCTCGCGATCGGCGGGATCATCCTCGAGGTGAAGTATCCGAGGCTTGACCTCGGCTTCGTCTCGATCGCTCATCCCCTCATACCCCCGGTCTGCTCGATGGGTGGTCCGCTACGCCAACGAAGGCGACCGATGTTTGTCGGGCGGCGGCTCGTTCAAGACCGCCCAAAAGAGGCCGAGGTTTCGAACGGCCTGCATGAATTCCTCGAACGCAACGGGCTTGACGACGAACGCGTTGACGCCAAGTTGGTAGCTCTGGACGATGTCCGACTCCTCGCGCGAGGAGGTCAGCACCACCACGGGAACCGTCCGGAATCGCTGGTCCTCGCGCATCCGCCTGAGAAGCTCCAGGCCGTCCACTTTCGGCATCTTCAGGTCGAGAAGGACGACGGCCGGATTTCCCCCATTGCGGCTCGCGAAGGCTCCTTCGTGGCACAGGAACTCCCAGGCCTCCGCACCGTCTCTCACGACAACGACTTCGTTGGCCAGATTGTTCTCGGCCAGAGCCGTCATCGTGAGCTCCACGTCGTTTTCATTGTCTTCTGCGAGCAAGATTCGCTTCAGCGTGGTCATGAGAGCACCTCGTTTCTATTTAGGAAGGGAAAAGTAGAAGGTTGCGCCCTGGCCGATCGCTCCCTCGGCCCAGGTCCTTCCACCGTGGCGACTGACGATTCGACGTACGTTGGCGAGACCAATCCCGGTTCCTTCGAATTCCGTCGGCCCGTGCAGCCGTTGAAACACTCCGAACAGCTTGTGCGCGTACGTCGGGTCAAACCCGACGCCGTTGTCGCGCACGGAAACGACGATCTCCCCGTTCTGAGGTTGGGCATCGACCTCGATCCGCGCAGCGTCCCTGGGGCCGGAGTACTTGATCGCGTTCGAGAAGAGATTCTGAAAAACAAGGCGCAGCATGGCGGGATCGCCGTGCACGGTCGGTAGCGGGCCGAATTTCCAGTCCACGCGGCGGTCCTTTGCGTCGACCTTGAGATCCTGGACGACTTCCTCCGCGAGCGAGGCCAGGTTCACCGAGGTCTTGCGCATTTCCGCCCGTCCCATGCGGGAGAACGCGAGGAGATCATCGATCAGGGCTCCCATCTTCCGCGCGGCGCCGGAGATGGTCGCGAGGTGACGGCGCCCCTTCTCGTCCAACGTCGAGCTCGCATGCTTGGTCAAGAGCTCGACGAAGCCGTCGATGTGCCGCAACGGAGCACGGAGGTCGTGGGACACGGAATACGAAAAGGCCTCGAGCTCCTTGTTGGCTGCCTCGAACTCAGCCGTGCGCGCGACCACCCGCCGCTCCAGATCCGCGTTGAGCAGTCGGATCTCTTTGTCCCGTGTTTGAATCTCCTGGAGCATCTCGTCGAATGCCTCCGCCAAGACACCGACCTCGTCGTCCCCGACACCCTTCGAGCGGATCGAGTAGTCCTTGTGCTCGGAGACGCTCTGCACCACGTTTGCGAGGGCGAGCACCGGGTGCGCGATCCGGCGCTGCAGCCACGTCGAAAGAGCGAACGCGACGCCGATGGAGCCGAGGACCGCAAGAAGCACGACCATCACGTCGACGCGAACGCGGTCTTCGAGCTCCCGCAGGTCGGATTTGAGATAGATCGCTCCCACGGGCCGCCCCTCCTCGGCGACGGGCTGGGAGACGATGAGATCCGACTTCTCGAAGCGATGACCGGTTGGACCCGCTTCCGATGGGGCCGTCCCGGACGGGGCGCCTGCGGGATAGATCGCGAAGAGATGTCCCCGCTCGTCGTACAACGCGGCCGCGATCATCCGAGGGTCGGTCTTGAGAGCGTCCAGGACTTGCGTCGCGTCCTCGAGGTTTCGGAACGCGAGCGCTGCCGTCGAGTTGGCCGCCAGGATGTTCGCCCGCGTGACGAGGGCGTCAACCAAGAGCCGGCGAAAGCTGACGATGTCGTGCGCGACGAACAGTCCACCCATGAGCAGGAGGACCGTGGTGCTCGTCAACATCATCGCCTTGACGAGCTTGTTCCGGATGGTGGTCCGCGGGGCTTTCATTCCCGTACCGGTGCGGGGCCGACGATCTCCGACTGTCGCAGAAGCTTCGAGCTGATCGTGAGCTTGGCGGCGCTGGCTGCCGCGAGATTGATCACGAGGCGCAGCCGCTTGTCGGAGATGACGAAGCCGATGATCCCGGAGCGCAGAGCGAAATCTCTGCTATCACCCACCGTGAGCACGCTACGGCGGTTGAGGTGCGAGAGAAGCTGGTCCAAGCGTTTCGCCTCCGACGGAGCGATAAACAGGATCTGGCACGAGTCGATCTGGCTGACGTCTTGGAAGCGGCGGATCACGAGCTTGTGACCCTCGATGGTCTCGTTCGCAACGATCTCATCGAGGCTCTTGCCGAAGGGGTCATTGCCGATGATGCCGATCGTGAACGGCGCCTTGTCGGGCAGGGTCTCGGCGGGCCATTCCACGAATTGGGCGAAATGGAAGAGGAACGTCGCCTTGAGATCGTACTCCTGCGTGAGCTTGGCGCCGGCGCCGAACGCCGTCGAGGAGTTGAGGACGGCGATGAGCGCCAGGATCAGAACGCGGCGGGCTAGAACCAACACGAGAGCTTGCCGTAGATGCTGCGCCCGACCTCGCGGCGCGTTCTTGGCATACCGAACTCGGGATGCCTGGAGTCGAAGATCCCCTGCCCCACGACGGCGAATTCGGCGGTCTTGGTCGGCTGCCAGGCGAGCCGGGCGTCACAGATCGTGTTTCCGGGGACGTTCTGATTGGGGATCCTATCCACGAAGCGTGCCGACGCATCGAAGGTCAGTGCATGCGGCAGCTTGAGCGAGGATCGAAGGAACGCTTGGTGGCGCGGGGAATCCCCTTCCTGCCTCTCCTGCTGCGTGTCCGTGCTCGTGGGATCAACGTCCAGAATGAGCCTCAAGAATGTATAGCCGGCGCTCAGGCGCCAGCGGCTGACCACCTGGCAGGTGGCCTCCGCCTCGACGCCGTACGTGCGACCCTCGAGGCCGTTGCCCAGGAGAAGAGGGAGGCTCGCCATCTCGAGGCTCCTCAACTTGTCGTAGGTGTTGTAGAAGGTCGAGACGGAGGCCGTCAGATCGCTCGTGGGCTGCGCCTTGTACCCGAGCTCGTAGGCTATCAACACTTCGGATACGAACGAGGAGTCGCCCGCCAGGAAGTAAGGCGGCTGGCTCGGCACGAAAAGATCGCGGTCGATGCGCGACGGCGCCCGCACCGCCCGCGACGCGGCGCCCCAGATGGTCTGCGTCGGGGTCGGCGTCCATGCGAGGCGAACGCCGGGCTGATATTCGAAGTCCGTATAGTCGTTGTGCTCGATTTTCGAGCCCACGGTCAGAAAGAGCCGGTTCGCGGACAGGGTGACCTCGTCCTGAACGAAGCCCGTGTACAACCGGTGTGTCAGCCTTGGAGGAAGAAACGCCAAACCGGGGGAGTTGCGCACGTCGTCGCTCGTCAGCCTGTACCCGAGCCCCCACACCACGTCGTGACGCGCTGCCGCAGCGAAGCGGTGGTTCAGGGTCAGATCGTAGCTGTCGAGCGTCTCGCCGAAAACGGAGGGGACGTCTCGCTTGGTGCGATCATAGTAGGCTTGGACTTGGAAGCTGGAACGCTCCGAGAAGCGCCTCGTCCAGTGCGCGAGAGCGTTTCCGCCTGACATCTCCGTCGCGTCGCGGTTCCGTTGATCGATGGAGCTCCCGTAGATATCCCCTTGGACGGTGACGCCGTCGGCCGGAGTCGGAGCCCAATCGGTCCGAAGGCCCCCTTGCCACAGCCGGGATGCATCGCCCGCTTCGTCGCCGTTCGGACGCAGCGAGGGTCCGCGGTCATAATCCTTGCCGTAGACGCGGAAGAAGGCCTTCGGGCCGAGGGTCCCGCCGTAGCGGGCGCCTCCGAAGCCTCGCTCCCTGTTGCCCCCGCCTCCGGTAACCAGAAATCCCTGCGTGCTGGCCGCGCTCTTGGAGATGATGTTGATGACCCCGTTGACCGCGTTGGCCCCCCACACCGTGGCGCCCGGGCCCCGGATCACCTCGATCTGCTCGATGTCCTCCATGAACGCGTCCTGGACATCCCAGAAGACCCCCGAATAGAGCGGCGTATAGACACTTCGCCCGTCCATGAGGACCAGCAGTTTGTTCGCCACGGTGCCGTTGAAGCCGCGGGCGGTGATTGCGTAGCTCCGCGAGTCGACGCGGGCCACCTCGACGCCCGGGATGTATCGCAGCGCCTCGGGAATGCTGACGACGCCCATCCGACGCAGATCGTCAGCGGTAACCACGTGTACGGCGGCCGCCGTCTTGGAGACCGGCTCCGGCTTCTGCGAAACCGAGGTCACCTCCAGGTCGAATAGCTCGTCGAGGCTCAGCTGCTTGAGTGCCTCGGGAGGTTCCGCGAGCGTTTCCGCCCGCGAGGCGGCTGGGAGCGTCGCGAGCGCGAGCGCAGCGACGACGAGAATCTCTCGGATTTGTTTCAATGGGCCTCCGCGAAATTCAGGACCCGAGCTCACGCGGACGTCCCTGTCGCCGCGAGCCCCGGCCACTTCGGGTAACAGTGTGGTGGATCGGCATTTCGAGGCCGGTCCTTTATGCCGATTCGCGGGCGCATCTGGAAGCAGCCGCGTTACTTGACGCCCGTGTCGAGGTAGGCGAATCTCGGATGCACGTGCTCGCCGATATCCCGAAATCCCGAAAGCTCCTCGTCATGCTGGGCGTCATGTTGGCGCTCTTCCTGGCGGCGCTCGATCAGACCATCGTCGCCACCGCGCTCCCCCGCATCGTTCAGGAGTTCCACGGCCTCGAGCACTTGAGCTGGGTGATCGCCGCCTATCTTCTCGCCTCGGCGGTCGTGGTTCCGATCTACGGCAAGCTCTCCGACATTTACGGTCGCAAGCCCTTCATTCTCTCCGCGATCGTGTTGTTCCTCGTCGGCTCCGTGCTCTCCGGAATGTCTCAGAACATGCTCCAGCTGGTCATCTTCAGAGGGATCCAAGGACTGGGCGGGGGCGCCATCTTCGCGAACGCGTTCGCGGTGGTGGGAGATCTGTTCGCACCGGCCGAGCGCGGACGATGGCAGGGCCTCCTCGGCGGTGTGTTCGGCGTTTCTTCCATTATCGGCCCAACGCTTGGCGGCTGGCTGACCGATCACGCCTCGTGGCGGTGGAATTTCTTCATCAATATCCCGACCAGCATCCTGGCGTTCGTCGCGGTCGCCTCGCTGCTCCCCCACATCGCGCCGGACCGGAAGGACCGATCGATCGATTACGCCGGTGCTGTGCTCTTGACCGCAGGTCTCGTCTCGCTTCTCTTGGCGCTGATCTGGGGAGGCGCCCAGTATCCGTGGAGCTCACCGGTCATCCTGGGCCTCTTCGCGGCCGCCCTAATGAGCCTCGTCGCCTTCGCCTTCGTGGAGACCCATGCGGCGGACCCGATTCTTCCGTTCTCCCTGTTCACCAACCAGATCTTCTCGGTCTCGATGGCCGCTGTCTTCCTGGTTGGAATCGGGATGTTCGGCGCCATCGTCTTCATCCCGCTGTTCGTGCAGCTCGTTCTGGGAATCACCGCGACAAGCTCCGGGGCGATTCTCACGCCGCTCACGCTCGCGTTCGTGGCAGGGAGCGTTACCGCCGGGCAGATGTCTTCACGTACGGGACGCTACAAGACGCTGGCGGTCGTCGGTCTCGCCATCGCGACGATTTCGCTGTTCCTCATGTCGCGAATGACCGCCTCGACGTCCCAGGCATCGCTCATCGTGCGGATGGTGGCGACCGGGCTCGGAATCGGCGCCTCGCTACCCATCTTCACGCTCGCGGTACAGAACGCGTTCGACCACTCGAAACTTGGGATCGCGACCGCATCGTCGCAGCTGTTTCGAACGATTGGTGCCACGGTGGGAACGGCGGTGTTAGGCAGCGTGCTCAATGCTCGCCTCGCGCGCGAGCTCGGGAACCTCGCGGCCGACCCTTTCGTCCGCCTGGCGGCCCGCGTCTCCCCTCAGATCCACCTTGAGAACGCGGACGCGAATTCGTTGCAGGGAATTCTCACGCAGCCTGGGCGCGGGGCCCTCGAGGCCCAACTCGCGCACCTCCCGACTGGGCTGCAGCCGCAAGCGCAAGCCGCGTTTCAAGCATTCGTCACGCGGGCTCGGGCCGCCTTCGCCGTCTCGATCGCCGAGACGTTCCTTATCGCGGGCGTGCTCATGGGGATCGCGTTTCTGGTGTCACTCTTCTTGAAGGAAATCCCACTTCGAAAGACGCACGCAGAGGGCGGCCTCTCGCACTAAGCGTCGGCCACGTTCAGCGGCGACGATACTGGCTACCGACGGCGCCCGCGTCGGGCCGCCGGCCGCCTCCGTACGAGCCGCGGTAGCGGGAATTGCCGTAATTCCCGGAGTTGCCAAAATTCCCAGTGTACGGATGACCGTAATACGAGCGGTACCGGGGAAACCGGTAGTCGCGGTAATACGGGCTGTAGTAATTGCGGTAGCCGAACCCTAGAAACACGTGCGAGTAAGGATAGGGGTAGGGGTAGTAATAGTAGTCCCCACGCTCGTAGTAATCCTGGCCCCGATCCCGGCCCTCGGTGCGGAGCATTGCCGAGATTACTTCATTCGATACTCCTGCCTGGTGCAGGGCGTGCATGTCGTCGGCGTCCAAGTGAAACGTCTTCCCGCTGTTCTCAATTTTCAGAACGATAAGCGAGTCGGCGACTCCATCCTCGTTCATCTTGAGGACGTCCTTCACGCCGAATGCTGACGCTCTCGGGGCTCCGAAGAGGAGCAGCAGGAGGCAGGTTACGGTGAAGAGCGCGATGCGTTTCATTGTAAGCCTTCCTTTCGCGCGGATGGATCGCGGGCCGGACGGGCTGGCAACCATGGACACCCACGGCGCCACCTCCGCGTCTCCGTGCAACCATCATCCTCAAGCATATCACTTTATCAATCTGGCGCGACCCCTCTGACACTCCACTGTTGACGTGTCCTTCCCCATGGTATATAATCCTTTACGAGTGCAGGCTTCAATCGGCCGCGCACTCACGCCAGGGCTCGGGGGGGCCGGGGCATCCCGCACACAGCAAACCACCCCAATATCGTCATGGAAGACGAAGCAGCGCGTTCCGGGGCTGAGCCGGTTCCGCCTTCATTTGCCCTGTGGAGGCCAGCTTGCGCTTGAGGGCCATTTCCATGGGTCTTCGGAAAGGAGGTCTTCTCAAAACTGCTTCCCCGCGCGGCGCAGGAGTTCCGGACCACGGTCGTGCGCATTCGTGAAAATACCCGGATGGAGACCCTTGCATCCCATCTTGAAACCACGCCATTCATCTAGGAGGCAATCGATGAGAACACTTTTGAAAGGCGCCTTGATCGCAACGACGTTGCTCGTCGCGGTCGCCGCGCAGGCATTCGCCTGGCACGTGTCGGGGCGCGTTTTCTGTGAAGGAAACGGTCTGCCGGCCGCGGGCGTCGAGATCAGCGTCGCTTCGACGGACGGGGCGGCATTTACCAATTCGGCCCTGACCGACAACGACGGTTCCTTCTATGTCGGCCTGACTGATGTTCCGCAGTGCTTCCGCGCGACGATCGTCCTTGGCTCCGGCCAGACGCCCGTGAATCCGGCGTCCGGCTACATCGATTTCTGCACCACCTTGTCCGGAGCGGACCCGGTGCTGACCTTCGTCATCGCGAGCCCGACGTGCTCGGCACCGTCAGGCGCCTGCTGGCTCACCGGTGGCGGCGCCAAATTCAGCTCGATCACCGGCACCAAGCTCGGCGAGCATGGTCCGGCGCACAACTGGGGCGGCAACGTCAACCCCGGGTGCAGCCCGACCGCAGGCGACGGCGGCAGCTGGAACCACATCGACCGTGATCTGAGGCTGCACTTCCACGGCCAAGCCATCACCGTGGTTCGCTGCGGCAACGTGGAAGGCATTCCTCCGGGCTCGACGTCGCCCCGCACGCCGTTCAACTTCATCGAGTTCACGGGAACCGGGACACTGAAGGGCATCAACGGAAACAAGGCGGACTACGGCACCGTGAACTTCTTCGCGCGTTGCGAGGATCGCAACGAGCCGGGAAGCAGCGGCGAGACCGACGGCAGCATGAAGGATCGCTATTTCATTCGTGTCTACGACAACTCAGGCAACACGCTGTTGCTCCTCGATCAAGACGGCGACCCTTCGACAGTGGATCCGGTGATCATCACCAAGGGCAACATGCAGATCCACGTGAGCAGCTGCGACGTTCCTGCTGCCACTTTGGCGGGGACCGCCCCATCCCGTGCCTCCATCCAGCCGGCGGGGAAGGCCACGTTCGAGGGCATCTCGTTCGTCGCGGGACCGAACCCGACCCGCGGCGTGTCGCTCATGCGCTTCGCGCTGCCGCGTGAGGCCAACGTGAGGATCGCGGCGTTCGACGTCTCGGGCCGCTTGGTGCGGCAGATCCTGACGAGCCGCGTATCCGCGGGTGAGCACTCGGTGAGCTGGAACCTCCGCGACATGAATGGCCGGCAGGTCGGCACCGGAGTGTATTTCGTTCGGATGATCGTGGACGGCCGGGCCTACGGCCGCGCCGTAACGGTCATGCCGTAAGCGTTCCGCAGCATCGGTTGAATCGCCGGCCCGCGAGGCATTCGCGGGCCGGCGCTCTTTTTGGTGGGATCTCGATTATCGGACGAAACTCGGTGGGGACTCGGCCGCGGCTAACTAGCGGGCGATTACGACCTTCAATGCGGACCCGTTCGACAGATCCTCCCGGCGAACGAGATAGATTCCAGAGCTGACCCTGCGTCCGTCCGACGCGCGACCGTTCCACGTGACGATTCCGCCCGCGCCCGGCGTCGTCCGCCAGCGCGTCACGAGACGGCCCTGCACGTCATAGACGGCGAAGGTCCGCGCCTGCGTTCCGGCGCCTCCGGGCCCTCCCACCGCCAACACCACCGGGATCGCTCCCGGAGCGGAGACGGCCCGGAGCGTACCCACGAGCACCTTGGCCTTGTCCGATGGAAATAGACGGACCTCTGAGGATCCACGGAAGATTTCCCCGGTCTGGAGCGATCCGCTCACCTCTACTCGATTCAGCCCAATTGCGAGGAGAGGTACGACCCGATCACGCGCGAACTTCGCCTTCAGGCCAACAATGCTATCCATTTTGGCGCCGTCGTACAGCACCAGCACCGATTCCGCGGGGACCGTCCCGTTGAATCGGACCGTCGAGGGCTTCACGTCCACGATCGAGAAGCTTGCCGCCTCCGGCCGGATCTGCGCTGAGATCGAGCCTCCATTCGAGTCCATGTTGAGCGTTCCGGGATTCATCGCGACGGTCGCGGGCTTGACCGGCGGCCATTCGAACCGGAAGGCCCGATACGATCCAATGCCCGATTCGAATGAAAGCTCGGAAACAAGCGATCCGTCCGGCGCCACCTCCGTGAGAGTCGGCGTCGACGTACCCCAGCCGATCAGCGTGTTCCCGTTGGAGAGCCGCTGGACCGAGCCGGCCGCGACGGTAAAGACATCCGGGTTGAGGCGGTACTGCCACACGAGCGTCGCGGTCTTCTGCACCTCGTCGATCGCGTACTCCACCGCCCTCGAAAATTCCGGCGTCCGGAAGTTGCCGTTGTCGAACAGGGTGATGTGCCCGTTCGGGAGGCGGCGGGCGCAGTGCTGGTGGGAAAATGCGATCGGCTCGTTGATAAAGGTGAACTGATTATTCCTTCCGCCTAGCCTCCAGAGAATGTCTCCGGTGGCCAAGCTGATCTTTGTAATTTCGTTCATGTGGCGGCTGGAGAGGATGAGGTTCCCGTCCGGATCGACGTCGATCGAGTTGCCGTGGACGTAGTCCACCGTCTTCGCGGTGAGGTCATGCGAAACGATGTCCGTGATCTGGAAGTGGTCCCAGCTGCGCCACTGGAACACCACATTCTTGTCGCGATCCAGCTCTTGAATGATGAGGCCGACGACCCTCGCGTCGATCCTGCCTCCCGGCACGACCTGGCTCAGGTCCATGATCTGGCGGTCGTAGCTCATCAAGACGGCGTGACCGTTCGGAAGGAGGGCCAAGTCGTGCGCGTCGGTCGAATAGCCGTTTCCGCAGGTGAAACTGTCGACCACGTCGTAGCGGGCATTCAGGGCGTAGAAGCGCCCGGCGGCCGAGTCGAAATAGGTAAGCCGGCCGTCCGGCTGCATCTTGAAATCGAGCGACGGCCCCCGGATCTGACGATGGAAGAACGGGGTGCCGTCGTTCTCCAGAATCATGATGTAAGAGGAGATGGGAACGCCCAAGCGGAAGTCGGCGACAAACAGTCGCCCCGGCGCCGTCTTGCCGTACACCGCGGACCGGATAATGGGGAAATCCGGCGGCAGCGAATCGGCCGCCAGGGTCGCGCTTAGACCGATCTCCCGCGTCGGCCCCACGGCGGGCGGAGGCGGAGGGATCTCGCCATCGTCCGCGAGAAAAGGAACGTCGCCCAAAGTCTCGCGCTCGGGCCCCGCGACCGTGAACGTAAACGAAGCCGGCGGGACCACGCCGCGAGTGTCGGTTGCGAGGCCCGACCCGACTTGGCACATCACCGTCTCGCCATAGGTGAACGGGGCGCTGGGCTGGAACGTCAGGGTCTGGCGGTCGTCGGACAGGCGAAGCTGCCCTCCGTGCGCGCCGGAAATCGAGCCACTGACCGTGACGAGCGGGCCCCCGACGGACGCCCCGTCCACGATTCCGCCCGGGCGAAGGATGATGTTCGTCTCTGGAAGAACCATCCCGGAGCCGGGGATCGGTGAGATGAACTCGTAGGAGGGCGCGTCCGCGACGGCCGGGGCATGGCGGAGGCACAACAGCGCTGTGACCAGCGTCAGAGCAAGCAACCTTGTAAAACGGGTCATCGGGTCAACTCTTTCGGGACCACGCGCACGACAACACCGCCACCCGACGCCCTACACCCCTGCGAAGCGGCCGTGATTATAGCCCATTTGCCCCACAAATGCCAGCAGCGCAATGGATTCTCGTGTTTTCGGCAAGGCTGGGCCCTCTTTCATTTCTGGGGCAATTCCGGCGGCCCGAATTGGACGCGCACGACCAGGTAGTCGGGCACTGACCGGCCGCGAGCCTGCGCGGGCGCGAAGCGCCAACGCTCGATCGAGCTCCGCGCCGCCTCAATTACCTGCGGATCGTAAGTTGGTCCCTCGGGCGCTTCGAGCAATTCCGCCCCCAACAGGCGACCGTCCTTCGCCACCAGCGCGACGAACGGCACTCCTCCGGCAGGGAGCGCCGATCCCCGCGGCCTCGGCGCCACCGCCGAGGAGAGGACCCGGGGCTTTACCGCGATATCGGATTCCAGGAACGCCTCGGTCGTATCGATGGGGACCAGGAAGCCATCGGCGAGGCGATACCGTTTCCCTTCCCGGACACGCTCCAACCGAATCGAGTGGGGCGGCTGAACAACCCGCACGGAATCCGTCCGAACCTCCATCGGCATCACGAACTCCGTCTCGTCCACCCCTTGCTTCGGTCCCCCGTCGATCCGAAGCTTCAGCTTCACCTCCTTGTGCCCGGTCTGCTCGGGCCGAATCGTCACCACCCACCGG
The DNA here is from genome assembly GCA_005893305.1 of Candidatus Eisenbacteria bacterium. Taxonomy (NCBI): domain Bacteria; phylum Candidatus Eiseniibacteriota; species Candidatus Eiseniibacteriota bacterium. Next base: position 103,772 of record VBOZ01000009.1, read on the forward strand.
AGGTCCGACATCGGCCGCCGCGAGTATGGGGAGATCAAGACGTGCCGCAGCGTGTCCCCGGAGACCAACGCGAACCCGGATGGGAGCTCGACCTGCACATCCCCGACCGCCAAGGAGTCATACTGCGGCGCACCCCATACCATTACGAGTATCGAGGTATTGGTCAGATAGCGCGGCGTGTCCATGAATTCGGCCGAAATGCCGAACTCCGGCCCCGATCCAAGTCGGGGCTGCGGGATCGCCAGCGCCCCCTGCTCCACGAGAAGGGACGCGAGACCCACCAGAACCAGGGGAATGCATACCGCGCGGCGCCTTCTGTCGACGGGGTTCACATCTACCTCTGTACACCCGTCGCGGCCATTCTCTGCATGGCGCCGGCGAGAGCTGGAAGTTGCGGAGGGCGGGAACCATTGCTAGGATTGTGCCCGCGATGAACGTCCTCAAGATCTCTGCGGCAGTCCTCTGCGCAATCGCCCTCGCCGTCACGGCCTCAGCCGCCCCTCGGGTGCAGCCATGGGGGCTCCACCTCGATTACCTGGATCAGGCCGCGAAGCCCGGAGACGACTTCTACGTCTACGCGAACGGTGGCTGGCTCAAGACGGCCGAGATTCCTCCGGACCGTCCTGGCGCGGGCGTAGGGCTCGAGATGAGCAAGGCGAACGAGGAGCGTCTCAAAGCCATCATCGACGAGCTGCACACCCGGGCGAATCTCACCGCGGAAGAACAGAAACTTCGCGACCTCTATGATGCCTTCATGGACGAAGGGCAAGTTGAGGCGAATGGCTTGAAGCCGGCCGAAAAGGATCTCGCGGAGATCGCTTCGCTCCGCACGCTGGATGACGTGGCCCGCGAAATGGCCCTGCCCTCCCTTCGGCTCGGCGGACCCTTTGAGATGTTCATCGCCGCGGACGACAAGCATCCCGATGCGTACATCGTCAAGTTGGGGCAATCGGGCCTCGGTCTTCCGGATCGCGACTACTACCTGCGCGACGACAAGGAGATCGTCTCGACCCGCGAGGCATACAAGAAGCACCTCGCCCAGAGTCTCAATTCGGTGGCCGCGGAGGACGCCGAAGCGCGTGCCGCCGCCGTCTATGAGCTGGAGCACCAGATTGCCGTGGTCTCATGGGCTGCCGCCGACCGTCGAGACGCCGAGAAAGTCTACAATCCGATGACGATACCCAAGCTGAGGAAGCTTGCGCCCGGATATCCCTGGGACACCTTCTTCAAATGGGCGGGCATTTCCCCGAAATCGCACGGCGTGGATCGCACCGTTGTCGTAGGCGAAAGCACCGCATTCCCCAGAATCGCGAAGATTTTCGCGGACACGCCCGTGCCCGTCTGGCGGGACTTTCTGACGATCCGATACGTGCACACCTTCGCTCCCTACCTGCCCCGCCGCTTCAACGACGCGGATTTTGCCTTTTACGGAACGGTGCTTCAGGGCCGCGCGCGCCAGCTCGATCGCCCGACCCGTGGAGCGCGTCTGCTCGACAACCGAGTGGGGGAAGCGCTTGGGAAGTTGTACGTCGGAAAATACTTCCCGGCCGAATCGAAGGCCAAGGTGCGGGCGCTCGTCGACAATCTGCTCCAGGCCTATGAGCAGGACCTGAAGACGCTGCCGTGGATGACCCCGGAGACCCGCCAGAAGGCTCTCGAGAAGCTCCATCAGTTCACCGTCAAGGTCGGCTACCCAGACCACTGGCGCGACTACTCCACGCTCCAGATTCGACGCGATGATCTGGTCGGAGACGTCAAGAACGCCATCGCCTTCGAATGGAATCGAAACCTCAAGCGCATCGACGACCCGGTGGACAAAACGGAATGGGGAATGACCCCGCCGACGGTCAACGCCTATTACAACGAGACCGTCAACGAGATCGTCTTCCCTGCCGGCATCCTCCAGGCTCCCGACTTCGACCCGGCAGCGGACGATGCGGTGAACTATGGTGGCATTGGAGCCGTGATCGGGCACGAGATCAGCCACGGCTTCGACGATCAGGGCTCGAAGTACGACGGCATGGGCGTGATGCGGCAGTGGTGGGTGGACGCCGACCGCAAGAATTTCGACGAGCGCACGACCGCGCTCGCCAACCAATACGATCAATACGAGCCGCTATCGGGAATTCACATCAACGGACGGCTCACGCTTGGCGAGAACATCGCCGACCTCGCGGGCCTCGTGATCGCGCATAAGGCCTACCGCATCTCGCTCGGGGGGAAGGACGCGCCGGTTCTCGACGGCCTCACGGGAGATCAACGCTTCTACCTCGCGTTCGCCCAGGGTTGGCGATCGAAAGTGCGCGATGAAACCACACGCCAGCGCCTGCTCTCCAATCCACACAGCCCTCCCCCGTACCGGGTCAATGGGGTCGTGCGCAACGACGATGGTTGGTACGAGGCGTTTCCGAACGTCACGCCGCAGGACAAGTTCTACCTGGCGCCGGAGCAGCGCGTGCGGCTGTGGTGACGGGGGTTCAGCCCAATTCGAGGGTGTAGAACCTCGTAGAGTCCTCGTGGCGGACGTATCCGAGATCCTCGTAGAGTGTCCAGGCGGATCGATTTTCCGTCACCGTCTCGAGGGTCAACCTCCTTGCTCCCGTCTGAATCGCGTGCCGGCGAGCCTCCTCCATGAGTGCCCGACCCACCCCGTGCCGGCGAGCGGTCGGAGCTACAAATAGATCGTTCAGCACCCAAATCCGGCACGCGGCCACCGACGAAAACGAGGGGTAGAGCTGAACGAAGCCAAGAACCTCTCCCGAACCATCTCCCCCCGCCTCAGCGAGGAAAATCACGCTCTCATTTGCCTGGAGGCGATCGCGAATGAAGGCGGCGGCGAGCTGGGGCTCAGGCGGCTTGTCATAGAACTGACGATACGAATCGAAGAGCGGTGCGATGAGGCCGACGTCTCGCTCGCCAGCGCCGGCTCGTCTTATGGTGAACGGGTTCATGGCGTTGGTTATACCTTGGGCACACGTCTTGCGTCCACATAGGGATCGGGGTCGCACCCGAAATACTGACAACTAGTTGCCGCCGCGACTCACGCAGGAGCAGTGCTTCTTGCAAGCGGGAGGTCCCATTGGCGAAGACGCCCAGCACGAGCAAAGCCAGCCGCGTTGGAGGCACGACCATGGAGCCCAGCGACGCAGTGCGAGCAGCGCAGGCCGAAATCCAGAAGGATCCCTCCCTGCCCGAGAACTACACCATGCTCGCCGGGGCCCTGCGCACGCTCGCGCAATCCCTGCGGGAACGAGATCCGCAGAGCTCCGACCGTCTCCTCCATCTCGCATGCGCCGCCGTTTGGGAGGCGAAGAACAGATCCGGGCCGGGGCTCACCTCCGGACGCACGAAACAGGAGGTCAAGATCCTGATCGCCTGGCTTCGTACCAGGAACCACGTGGGGCCCGAGGCCTCCGAGAGCCTCATGGATCAGATCCGTTCTGATTACCTGGATCGGGCCCTCGACAGCACGGGCCGATGAACCGCTTACCCATCTCCTGATCGATACAGCTTGCTCGCCTTCTCTGCCGAAGCCACGATTCCCCGGATCATGGCCGAGGAAAAGCCCTCGTGCTCCATCACGTTGAGGCCCGTGATGGTGCACCCTCTCGGCGTTGTCACCCGGTCGATCTCGCGCTCGGGGTGACCCTCGCGACTCAGGAGCAGGGACGCGGCGCCGCGCGCGGTCTGTGCTGCGATCAGGAGCGCCTCGTCGGTTTGAAGACCGACTTCGATCCCGCCTTGGGACGCCGCTCGGATGGCGCGCAGGAAGAACGCAACCCCGCAGGCGCCGAGCGCCGTCGCGGCGACCATTTGCTCCTCGTCGATTACGAGCGTCTTTCCGACCGCGTCGAAGAGCGACCGGGCGGCGGTGACCGCGCCGCCCGTCGAGTCGTCGGAGGTGATGCATGTCATGGAGTCCCTGATTCCGATCGCCGTGTTGGGCATCGCACGCACGACGGCAAGTTGAGTGCCGACGATTGCACGGATCTGCGCGATGCTCACGCCTGAAACCACCGAGATCAGCGTGTGCGCCCCGGGCTTCAGGTCCGGAGCAATTTCGCGCAGCAGCCCATCGATCTGCTGGGGCTCGACAGCGACCAGAACCATGACGGCACCTCGAACCGCTTCACGGTTGTTTCCCGAAACCGTGAAGCCGCGCCCGCGGAACGACTCGAGAAGCTCCGTCTTGCGTCGAGTGACCGTGATGTCCGCCGGCGAGCGGCCGCCGGCCTGAACGAGGCCCTCGGCGATGGCGGCTCCGATGTTGCCAGCTCCAAGAATTGCCAATCGGGTCGTTCGAGGCACACTTCCTCCTGTCGAGGGCAGCTACGCGAAAGTCCCGGCGACCTGCGCCGCGGGGCTTCGCAACTATCGCATGCCACTACCAAACCCTGGTAGCCCTCCATCGCCGGCCGGATTACTTCGCTCTGGCGGACCCCCGATCGAATGTAATAAGTTCCGCACGTGACGCCTTTGAAGCCCAGAGAGCTCACGATACGCGGCCTCATCCTCGGCGCGCTCATCACCACGATCTTCACGGCGGCCAACGTCTACCTCGGCCTCAAGGTTGGCCTCACCTTTGCTTCATCGATCCCCGCCGCGGTGATCTCGATGGCCATCCTGAGCGCCGTGAAGGATTCGTCGATCCTCGAGAACAACATTGTCCAGACCGTCGCCTCCGCCGCAGGGACGCTCTCGGCGATTATCTTCGTTCTACCAGGACTCGTGATCGTGGGCTGGTGGACGGGTTTCCCCTTCTGGCAATCATTTCTCATCTGCGTGAGCGGCGGGGTGATCGGGGTGCTGTTCACGATCCCGCTTCGACGCGCCCTCGTGACGACCTCTGACCTGCCCTACCCTGAAGGTGTCGCGGCGGCAGAGGTGCTGAAGGTCGGATCCGGCACGCGTGGCGAAACGAAGGACGAAACGGGCGAGGCCAGAGAGGGGCTCGTCGCTGTGATCCTCGGCTCTGTCGCCTCGGCAGGGCTCGCCATCGTGACGGCGACGCGCGTCGCCGCCGCGGAGGTGGCAGGTTTCTTCCGTGTCGGGACCATGGCCTCGAGCGGGTACAACATTGCCTGGTCCCTCGCGCTGCTCGGCGCGGGGCATCTGGTCGGGTTATCGGTCGGGATGGCGATGCTGACGGGCCTGGTGATCTCGTGGGTGATCGCTGTGCCGATCTTGACCTCGATGCAGCCCGCGGCCGATGCCGTGACGCTCGCCGCGCACACCCTTGCGATCTGGCGGACGCAGGTGCGGTTCATCGGCGCCGGCGCAATCGCCGTTGCGGCGATCTACACGCTGGCCAGGCTTGCGAAGCCGGTGGTGGGCGGGCTCGTAAGCACGCTCGCCGCCTCCCGGGCCAGGGGCTCCGGGGACGACCTCGACCGCGATCTCTCACCCCGGTGGATTATCGCGCTCACCGCCGCGTGCCTCGGGGTCGCCGCGTACCTCGCCTTCACCTTCGCGCGGTCGACGGCGCTCGCGCCAAGCGCGCTGGCGCTCACCTTGATCGCCGTACCGTTCGTCCTGCTGGGCGGCTTTCTCATCGCCGGGATCTGCGGCTACATGGCGGGCTTGATCGGCGCCTCGAACAGTCCGATCTCGGGCGTCGGAATCCTGTCGATCGTGCTCTGCGCTTCGGTAATCACCCTCGCCGTGTCGCCGACTCCGGAGACGCGGCCGGCGCTAGTCGCCTTCGCTCTCTTCGTGACCGCGATTGTTTTCGCGTGCGCCACGATCTCGAACGACAACTTGCAGGACTTGAAAACCGGCCAGCTCGTCGGCGCCTCACCGAGGCGTCAGCAGATCGCGCTCATCGTGGGAGTGGCCGCCGGCGCTTCCGTGATCCCTTCCGTGCTGAACCTGCTCGCTAAGGCCTACGGGTTCGCCGGGGCCGCGAACATCGGCGTGCTCGCGCCAAACCCTCTCCCCGCGCCGCAGGCGACGCTCATCTCCGCCCTCGCGCAGGGCGTAATCGGCGGCAACCTCGAATGGAGGATGCTCGGCATCGGCGCGCTCGTTGGTGTCGGGCTCATCCTGCTCGATGAGGCGCTTGGCGCCACGAAGAAGCTGCGCGTTCCGCCGCTGGCTGTCGGCATCGGGATTTATCTCCCGATGTCGGCGACCTTCGCGGTCGTCGTCGGCGCCGTGATCTCTCACTGGTATGACCGACGCGCCCGCTGGATGCCAAACCCAGGCCGGGCGGAGCGACTGGGCACGCTCGTCGCGTCCGGATTGATTGTCGGCGAAAGCTTGTGGGGCGTGATCAACGCAGGCCTCATCGTCGGCTTCTCGAAGGACGCGCCGATAGGCCTCGTACCCGAGAACTTTGCGCCCGCCCCGTGGCTCGGAATGCTCGCCTTCGTGGGGGTGATCATCTGGCTATACGGATGGATGCTCCGGCGGTCGGCCGCGGCGCGGCAGACTCCGCCAGGCAGCGAAGGTCCTAGCCAAGCCCCATCTTCGTGACTCGCCCCTACAGACGATCGAAATTGACCAGGCAGCGGTTCCCGAATGTGAACGAATTGACGGCTAGCCCCGGCGCGGTCGCGAAGAGTCGGAGGTCGTGCTCGTTCTCGTCCTCGCCCCGCACCACGTAGTACATGCGGCCTTCCTTAACGTCGATGTAGGTGCGCCCACGGGCGTCCTCGACCATGTCCACTCCGCGTTGCGCCGCGGGCAAGGGCTTCCCGTCGCGCGTCACGTACACGCGGGCGGCTGATACGCTCCGCAGATTCATCACGGCGTAGACCTCACGACCGTGGTAGCGAATCCCAATGTAGTCCTCCGGGGACGGGGTGGCGCGGGCGTGTTCGAAAGCATCGGGCTCGTTCTTCCAGAGCCCATGGGCGTAGAACCCGCGAGGCACCGTGCGCGGCAGGCTGGCGTAAAGCACCGTCTTTCCCGGTTGGAACCCCTCCCGGTTCGCAATTGCCCCACCCCATTGCGATCCTCGCGCCGTGCCGATGTACGTTTCCTCCGACGTAGTCCCACAGCGGCTCGGGTCGAAGTCGTTCGTGTCGGGCGGAATCCGCCACGGCGACGGGAAGACCGCCTTCGGGTTCGTTTTCAGGAGCTCGCTCCGAATGAGCCGCTCCAGGTCTCCGTATCCACCCTCGCCCGCGTGTTGAAGGACGATGATTCCGTTCGCACCGATAAGGAACTTGTTCGGCCACGAGTTGCTGTCGTACGCGCGCCAGGTCGAGAAGTCGCTATCCACGATCACGGGCCAGGGGATGCGCTGCCGCTTTACGCCCGTGGCCACGTTCTCCGACCTGTAAGCGAAATCAAACTCCGGCGCGTGATCGCCGATGATCTCGAACCCATAGGGCTTGTATCGCTCGTAGATCCGCTTCAGCGTGGGGAGCGTGCGAATGCAGTTGATGCAGGTGTACTCCCAGAAATCGACGAGCACGACCCTCCCCTTCAGCTCCCGCTTGAGCGAGAGGGGCTTGCTGTTGATCCAAATCCGCTGGCCCGTGAAGTCCGGGGCGGGCGTGCCGGGTGTCAACTCGGCGCACGAGGGCGTCGGCGAGATCGCGGCAATGAGCGCGACCGCGAGAAGAAGAGCCAAGGCTCGGAGCGGGGACACGGCACCTCCGCGTTCAAGGGTGAAAGGACTGCGATCTTCTATTCTGGAGTATACGCTGTGGCGGAACGCCGGCGCTAAAAGCGCTGAGGGCGAGTGCGCGTCTAACTCCAAGTGGATACTCACCGCCACGGGAATCCACGCCTTTTGGTGCCACACGATCCGGGTACCGGTGTAGTTCCTAGTGGAGGAGTTCCATCTGTCGTGAAGAAAGGGTTACGACCACGGTGGAGGAATGGGTCATGAAGGGACGCAGGCTTCTACTTCTGTTGTTCACGGCGTCGATGGCGTCGTTCTGCGCGTGTGCCGGCTCCCAGCCCGATTCCTACTATTCGGGCAGCGATGCATCCGGGGACGTCGGCCTTTATACGGAGATCTCGAGGTACGGCACCTGGGTGGACGTAGCGCCGTACGGGAGCTGCTGGGTCCCTCTCGACGTGCCGGTCGGTTGGCGACCGTACACCCAGGGCTACTGGGTAGACACCGATTATGGATGGATGTGGATCAGTCAAGATCCATGGGGAGCAATTCCCTACCACTACGGGCGTTGGGCGCTTGACGACTCTTACGGCTGGCTTTGGGTACCGGATGACGACGAGGTCTGGGCGCCCGCGTGGGTATCCTGGCGCTACGGGGACGGCTATGTAGGATGGGCACCGCTCCCGCCCGACGTCGGGTGGCAAACGGGATCTGGGCTCACGGTGAGCGCGGCCGTCCTCGATCAGCGAATCACCCGTGACAGCTGGTCTTTCGTTCCGACCCGCGCTTTCGGAACTACGAGGATTCGCGCGAGCGTGCTGCCGCCGAGCCGGAACGTGACGTTCATTTCGCGGACACAGAATGTGACACAGTATGGCGTGGTCAACTCACGCCCCGCGGAGCGCGGCCTCGATCTGGTCCTCGAGCACGATACAGGTCGCACCTTTCAACGCTATCAGGTCCTGGATTCGAGCTCACCGGCGAGTCTGCGGGGGGACAAGATCCTCGGTCGGACGATCGAAGCCTATCGCCCGTCAGTTTCCGGTTCAAAGAATCCGCCCGTCAGGCCCACCACCCAGGAGCAATCGGCACCTACGAGGGCGGTGATCCAGCGCCTGGACACGCAGGAGCGCCGGTTTGATCAACGCATGCGTAGGGAGCGCGCCGAGCTTGACCGCGAACAACAGCGCGAGCTCAAACGGCAGAGCCAAGACCGCGCCTCGACGGAAGAGATCCGACAACGCCATCAGGCCGAGATGCAAGCACAGCAAGAGCGCGAGGCGAAGGAGCGACGCGCTCTCGACCAGCGGCGCAGGATCGCCCAGGATATGCGGAGCAACAAGGGCCAAGGCAAGGAGCAGAGCCAAGGCAAGGAGCAGAGCCAAGGCAAGGGGCAGGGCCAAGGCAAGGGGCACGACAAGCAGAAGCGCGACCGCGGCAACTCGAAGGACAAGGGGCAAGCCGAGGGCGAGGGATCGCGCAACCCCGGCTAGTTGGTGATCTTCGCGTGAACCTCGCCTGCATGAGAAGGCCCCGATCCGAGGAATGGACCGGGGCCCTTCGCGTGGCCGGGAGGTGTGTCCGTCTCTATTGGTTAACTGCGGCGCACGCCTGCAGCGAGAAATCGCTTGCGAGCCGGACCGAGACCGAGTGGATCTCGTCCAGGTCGTCGTGCAGCTTGCTGGTGACGGTCGCTTCCCCGTCCGCGTTGGCGGTGTAGTGACCGATAACGTCATCGGCCGAGTAAGGCTCGAGCTCACAGGTGCCGTTGTCGTAATAGAGCGACAGGTAGTTCGTACCTGGGTGAAGCCCCTTGGCCACCACTGTGATCAAGGTGCCGCCCTTGGGGAGTGCGGTGAGTTCCACGCGGCCGCTGACTCCCGATCCGCCGATAGGCAGAAGGGTTGCATTTACGTGATGCGCGGTAGACGCCATGGCGACACCGGCTAAGAGAACCGATGCGAGAGCTAGGGGAAAGACGCGCTGCTTGAGCATGATGAACTCCTCTTCAGTTCCCCCGGGTGTTTGGGTCGATGTGCTCCCCGACCCACGTAGCGCCCAACCGTCACCGGGGGAAATCCCGGTCCGGCGCAAATGCTGGGGAGTCTTCGCCTTCGCTTAAGCATTGACACATCGAGGATTGGCCACGCGCGGGTCCCCGACCTCTAGGGAACCCGCCCAGTGGGCGGCGGTTCCGAGGTCCGGAGAAGACTCGCACGGCGCGAAGTCTCGAGTTCGCACTCTCGAAAGAAGCCTACTTGATATCTGAGGCGCTTAGGTAGCCCTCTTCCCGCCGGGAAGCCGGACCTTTACCCATCCGGGGCACGAGATCTTCACAGCGCCGTTCTCGGCGGTCGTCAGCCGCGGTCGCGCCGTGTGAGGAATACGTGGGTGACCCCGTTCGGCGAGGTCACCGAGGAGGTGCCGAAGCGCTCGTGGAGTCCGCCGAGGCCGTTCCACAGAGGCACGCCACGCCCGAGGACGATCGGCACGACGACGATGTGTAAGTAGTCGACGAGATCGGCCCTGAGGAACTCGTTGACCGTCGTCGGTCCGCCACCGATGCGCACGTCGAGACCGCCAGCGGCATCCCGTGCGAGCTCAAGAATCTCTGCGGGCGTACCCCCGACGAAGTGGAACGTCGTCCCGCCCCGCATCTCCATGGGGTCGCGAGGGTGGTGGGTCCACACGAAGCAGGGCGTGTGGAACGGGGGGTCGTCGCCCCACCAGCCCCGCCAACCGTCTTCTGGCCATGGGCCGGTTGTGGGGCGGAACTTGTTGCGCCCCATGATCTCGGCCCCGATGCCGGCTCCCCAGGCCGACGCGATCGCCTCGTCGAGGCCGAACTTGCCGTCGGGTTGCAGGCCCCGCCAGATCCTGATCTCGCCGAACCAGTGCAGGAACTCCTTGTGGGCGTGCCCGAAGGCGGCGTCAAGGCTCTGGCCCTCGCCGCTGGCGTAGCCGTCGAGCGACACCACGAAGTTGTGCACGCGTACCTTCGACATCTGTCGATCTCCTCCTGAGTGGCAACGGGCGTCCAAGCTGTTCCCCGTGACTGGGCAACGCGGTACGCGGAGCCTCCGCCGCCCCTACCGCCCCAAACAATCAGGCCCCGATGGTGAATCCACCGGGGCCTGCGCTCATGAGCGTTCGAGAGCGGCGGTGCCACCGACCCGAGGCCCTAGCGATTTACGGGCATCCGCTACCAGTGCATCTGCCGTTGACGATCTTACAGTCGTCCGTTGCGCCCTCCGACCGGCAGAAGTAAAGAGCTTGAAGAACCTCGCACGTGCGGTGATTGCAGCCATGCGACGCAGCCACGGCCGTACCGACGGCGAGATCGGACAGCGCCGAGACATAAGGCGATTTCGCGGGCGCCCTCGATGTCTTGGGTGACGCAGTCCCGAGCACGATCAGAGATATGGTGAGAATGGCGGCGAGTCCGATTGCTAGCTTGAGGTGTTTTGTCATCGTGGACTTCTCCTTCCTCGACCATCCGAACACGCCGAGCGAGAGTCGAGTCCCACCCGGGGCTGGCGGCACCGCCAGCGGACATTAAGGATAGCATCTCTCGGGCCCTCGACCCAGGTCCGGCTGATCCCCGCTCACCTGGTGCTCGCAGGCGACAGAGGGGCGGACCCCTCCTCGAAGTAGTCATGGCGGACCTTCGGGAGCTTTTCCGCGTATACGAAGTGGTCCGAATGATCCGGGTTGTGGCATTCGAGGCAGACCTTCTCGGGAACGACCCGGTGAATATTGGATCGTGATGGCGCCGCTACGTGCCGGCCTCCCGGGCCGTGGCAGATCTCACATTGGACGTTGCCAAGCGGCTCCTCCGGCGCCCCGATCCTGTACCCATGAGGCGTCCCGTACCCGACGACGTGGCATGAAATACATCGCGGCTGATAGTGCCGGTGCACGTCCAGCAGCGTCTTGTAGGCGGCCGCGTGTCTCGTCGTTTTCCATTGGGCGTATTCGGCCTGATGACAGTTCTCGCATTGGGCGGCACCCACATAGCGACCTTCGAGGCGTGCGGGATCGTCCTGGAAGAGCGGCTTTACGCTCGCCTGCGCCGCGTCGAGCTTCCCCACTTCGTCGTAGAACCGGTTCAGCCGGTCCCGAACCACCGGATCGTCCTTCACGTCCTTGTACAGCATGTGCCTCTCCACGGCCGCGGAAGTGATCCTCCCCTCTCGATCAAGACCCAGCCTCGCGCTGCTGAACCCGTAATTTCTCAGAGGTGTGTAGAGAACCAGCGTTCCACCGAGAAATCCGGGAGGATCTTCCTTGCTCAGCTCCCAACCGCCGGCCCCCTTGTGGAAGCTGGGGGCATCGCTGTCGGTCGAGATGATGACGTCCAGGCCCGGACATGCCGCGACCAAACGACGGATCGTGGCTGGGGTGAGGCGTCCCATGGCGAAGACGAGGTCCGCCTGCCGGCGAAGTGCCGGCAGCGATCTCCTCAAAGGCTCGAGCGGATCTTCGATCGTCAGCGAAGACGTGTGCGCCTCGAAGAGAGGATCCGCGCTCTTCCCCCGCAGCGGGTCGAAAAGACCGATCACGGCGACGCGGAGCCCGTCCGCGTGGAGAATGATCCACGCGGGAGCGATCGGCTTTCCGCCCTCTGCAATGTTTGCGGAGAGATACGGCGTTCGGAGCCCTTGGGTCATTTCTCGGAAGTGGTCGAGGCCAAAGGAGAGCTCGGTGGTTCCCACCGCGGCGGCGCCGTAGCGCATGAGGTCCATGAGCCGGAGATAGAGGCTCTGCTCTCTCCGCGAGAAGAAATCCGGCTTGTCCTGTTTCTCCGGCCGGATGAACGCGCTTCCCGCATCGAGCAGGAGGAGCTCAGGGTCTCGTTCGCGCATTTGGCGGAGCACCGTGGCCCTGCGCGCGACGCCTCCGGACTGATTCACCTTACAGCCGCAGTTCTCGAGGTAGCCGAAGGTCTCGCCGGTGTAGGCCAAGTTCAACTCCCGGACAGCCCTGCCGCGAGAGGGCTCGGGCTTGGCCTGCGTGGGCTTGAGGGCGAAGTAGGCTTCCACCGGCGCGAGCGTGGTGCCTCGAACGAACAAGGCTCGGAAGTTCTGCCACAGACCGGGGCGGGCCTTGGGCAAGGAGGACCAGAGCGAAGGGGCCGTCCGGCCGTGGAACATGCGAGCGAGAACTGAGTCGAAGCCGCCCCTGCCCCCCGGCGTGGACCGCAGTGTGCGGTCGAGATGGAGCAGGACAAAAGGCGCCAGGGTCTCGCGACCCAAACGGCTGCTTTTCGTGGTCGCGTACAGATTCTCGAGATTGCGCTCGATGCCCTCGGCGCTGAAGGCAGAGACGTAGCCAGCGGCGAGCGACCGGTTCAACTCGTCCTCGCTGACGAGCCCCGCGGCGGTGACCGCGCGCCAGGCGTAGAGGTTCGTTATCCCGTCGACCAGCCAGTATTCCCCCGGGGCCCGAACCTCGGTGCGGTACGGGGCGTACCGGATGTAGGCGTCGATCAGCCGGGCCGCGAAATCGTGCAGCCGGTTGCCTGTGAGCGGGGAAAAGGTTTGACCTTGTCCCGTCGCGCTTCCCTCGCCGGCGATCTCGTCACCGGACGGGGCGGGGGGTACGATGATGGTCACGTACGAGGGCCCGAGGTCCCGGTCAAAAAGACCGTGAACGTATCGCGCGACGCGCGTGAGTTGCGTCACCGCCTGTTCCTCCTGAGACGGCGGAATGCCGGAGTGGAAAGCCAGGGTGAATCGAGTCTCTCCGAGACGGAATGTCCGCTCGTGGAAAGGTCCGAGCCCCACGGTGGCCGAGATCATCTGCTCGGCGGGGGAAGAACCACGAAGGTCCGCCAGTCGGTTACCTCGTCCGGCTTCCCAGGTCGTGACCGCCTTCCAACCGCTCGGAAGGGAGAACCGAACCGCGATGTGACGTAGCATCTCGGCGCCGGGGTCCGGCAAGAGGAAGAGATCCCGCCCCGACACCAACGCAAAGTTGTCTCCTACGTAGCCGAAGCAGCGGCCCGTGAAGCCCATGTGACTGTCCCCTTCCCGCCTGCCCGGGGTGACCCGGTAACGCACGGTGAGTGACCGGGGCAGCGGTCCCCGAAGGGTGAAGCGCGGAACGTCGACACGCAGGCCTTCGAGGAGCACCGTGTCGACCCGAGCGTCCACTGCGATGCGCGCGCCCCGAGGGCCGACGGCTTGGAAGTCCGAGACCCGGAGAATCTCGTCGGAGGCGTACCCTTTGAGAACGAGGGAATCGCGGGAGACGCCGTTCAGCGCGAAGGTGACTGCAAGCTGATCTGGATTTCCCGGGGCAGGGGAAACGTTGTAGGTGAGACTCGTGGATGGGGCGCAGGAGCAAGTGAGCACGGACGCTACAGCGGCAGAAACAGCAAGCCGGTAGGCCGCTTGATGCGGGAAAAGGAGTCTCACCCTAGTGCGATTTGGCACAGACCCACGGGCGGCTTGTTCGCGTACCGGAACCCGTTCACGCGGAAGAGCACCGCGAAAGCATACGCCTGGGGCGGGCGTCTCGTCATCAAGGTGCGAAAACTCTTATCCACTCTTGTACCGGACGAAGTAGGATTAAGGTCCTCATCTGGCCGGTGGTGCCGCCGGCCTTGACCGAGCGGGCCGGCCACCGCTCGGCAATAGGCTCATCGGCCGAGAAAGGGGTTCTCCATGACGATTCGTATCAACTTGGTTCTCGGTCTAGCGGCGATAATCTTCGTCCTTGCCCTCGTGGCTGGCACCGCGGGGCACCAGGCGATGAACGCGTCAACGCATTCTCCTTATATCTCCGCGCTCTCCAACGCTGCCGTCGCGACGGCGGAGGCCTCAAATTCCCACAGGTGCCAGAATCGCAGCTGCGGCAACCTCCAAGGAATCGTGACCTGCACGGAGGAAGCGCTCGGGACCAACTGCGCCGTCTCGAACGGCGTCTGCACCCTGACTGCTTGCCGATGAGATAGTCCCGGGGCCGGCGGCACCGCCGGCCTTCGCGTATTTCGAGACCGACCCGGCGTATGTGTCCTCGTTGGCCCGAGTTCGCGATTCGTTTTTTGGCTCCCCGAACGTAACCCTGTTCGAACCAGCCGCTCACCCCAACCGACCACCAGGTTCCCCTCAGTGGCCGGTGGCTTTCGCCTTAGCATTCGTGCGAACCTTCCGCGCCTCTTGCTTCTCCTGGCGCGCTTCCTTCCGCTCGGCCTTGGGGCTCTCGTGGGCCATCGAGATGACTTCGCCCTTGATCGCGTCGACTTGAACTTCCTCGATTCCAGACTTGCCCGGCACGGGATATCGAAGGAATAGATGAGCTTTCCGTGCTCGCGCTCCAGCTCGGCCCCTTGGCGAGCGCGGTCGCTCGAGCCGTTTTCATGCTCACCTTGGCTTGCGAGGCCAGGTTCGCTTTCGCGGGCGCGTGGGAGGGCGCGGCGGCCGCGACTCCGAGAGTAGCGACCAGCGCGAGCGCAACGACGGCTTTCATGCGCGACAGTGGGTTCTCCTTTCCATACTGCGTTTCCCGGCACCTCACAGTGGCGAAGTTAAGGGCTTGATGCTAGAGGGTTCCCGAGGCTTTTCAGAGTTCGGTAGTGGGATCGGATTGCGGCACGGATCGTCTCATGGTGGTGATACGGCACGCCGTGCTTCGCCGCCATCTGGCGAACAATCCGGCTGAGGGCGGGATAATGAGCGCTGCACACCTTGGGAAACAGATGGTGCTCGACCTGATAGTTCAGCCCACCGACGTACCAGGAAAGGATTCGATTCGACATGGCGAAATTCGATGTCGTTTCCATTTGATGAATCATCCAGGCGTTATCCATCTGTCCGTTCGACTCAGGGCTGGGATGTTCCGTGTCTTCGACGACGTGCGCGAGTTGAAATACGATGCCCAGGATGAGTCCCGCCGTCAGGTGCATGACGAGGAGTCCGATCAGAAACTGCCACCAGGCGACCTTCAAGACCATGAGCGGAATCACGATGGTGTATCCGTAGTAGAGGAGCTTGGCTGTGAATAGTGTCGCCACTCCGGATCTCGGGTGCTTCTTATCACGAAACGGCCCCAGGTCGGGCATGAGGAAGTAGCGGTAGTCCTTGATGAACACCCAGGAAAGTGTGGTGAGGCTGTAGGCGGCGAACGCGTAGAGATGCTGGAACCGGTGAATGCTCCGCAGCTTTGCCTGGGGTGACAGTCGAAGGAACGGCGACACCTCAAGATCCTCGTCAAGGCCGTGAATGTTCGGATATGTGTGGTGAATGACGTTGTGCGTGATCTTCCACATGTATCCGCTGGCGCCCACCAATTCGAAGCTGAAGCCAAGGAGCTTGTTGACCCATGGGCGCGATGAGTACGCCCCGTGCAGGGCGTCGTGCGCGATGCCGAAGCCGATGCCCGCGACTCCCACCCCCATGACGAAAGCCAGGCCAAGCATCTGCCAAGGGGAGAAGCGATTGCTGAGGATTAGTCCGTAGGCCCCGAATGTGACCGACAGCAGGATGAACGTCTTGGCCACCATTGAGGCGCCGGCCTTCGATGAGAGGCTACTCGTCGCGAAATATTCCGCGACGTGGCACTTCACGTCCTCGCCGAAGCCGGCGACGGCGGCTGCGAATGTCACCCTGGAGTTTCTAGGATTAGGACTCACTTGGAGGGCAGTTGATCGGGATCTACTGGCATGGCCCTGCTCCTCCGTGTGGATTCGGTGCGGGCAGTCCGGGACGGATCGGACATGCGGGCATAATGGAATGCTCCCCACTTGGATGGGACACCCATGGAACACGAGCGTGCAATGCCGGTTCCTACGACTCGAGCCTGGATTCGCGAACCCAACGTCGCCGTTAAGACTTCGTTAAGGTAGGCTCCCAGAGAGTTGGAGAGGAAGAGTGCCCTTTGTGGGGGTGCGAACTTCCTTTCGTTCGATTGCGCGAGGTTCAGCGGGGACCCGGTGCGGGCACACGGGCTTGAGCAGGTTGAACTGGTGCCACAAGGTCGCAACGGCGCGCCATATACGCGAGAGCCCCGGTGCATCGCGGCACCGGGGCTTCGCTATCGGCAAACCCAGTTCGATTCATTCTGGTAAAGCTCCCAAACGTAACCCTCTTCGAACTAGACCTCAGGGCCCCCGGCCCTTCATCCCACCAGCCGCCAACAGTCGCGCAAAGGCGGAAAGTTCCTCCGAATTCAGATCCGAGACGATCCAGTAGGCCATCCCGCGACGAGTCTCGTGAATGACGTTATAGCCCTGTTGTGTCCGCGGAGGAGTTTCCGAATCTGCGGCCCCCTCGTCCGGCCAAGCGAACACGTTGATCAAGTGTTTGCGTCTCTGGTAGACGAGAGCAGCAACGGGGCGACCGCGCAGGTAGTCCAGTCGCCCGCCGATCAGCGGATACCCGGACGTCGCCAGGTCTGAGACGCCTGGGCGTGAGCCCGCGCCGCATCCATACGGACTACTTTTCACTGTGACGCTCAAGTTGACGAAGGAGGGCGATCGTGGAGCGTTTCCGATTGATGGGCGTGTACGTGGTCTTCGTCGCTGTTGCGTTGGGGTGTGCTATTGGGGTCGTCGCCGTCCTTCGGGCGGCGCCGTAGAGCCGCCCGGAGCCCAAATATCGCGTACCGACGCCCCCACAAATAGCAGCCGGCCAGCCGCCTTGCGGGCTGTCGCTGTCAGATTCTGGCTGACACAAAATTCCGATATGCGCCGATATTCCGCGAGCATTCCTTCGTAGGATTTTCGCCGTCGGAAGCCCATGCTGCGAGACTACGTACGCCGGTCTCCTCACAGGAGGCCGGCGACGAGAGTCTCGTCCCTCAGCACCCAGCGTCCTCGAAAGGAGGTGAACGAGGCGGGCGTCCGTGCGAAGGGATTCAGAAGAGCGCATCGGGCCGTTGTCGCAACGCGAGCCGGCGGCAACTCGAAAGGTCACCTGTGACTCTGGCAGATTTCCGTGAGGAGGTTCCCTGTGTCGAGAAAGCTCGGACTGTTCACATTTGCGGCCATCTCTGGAATGCTTTTCATCTCTGCTGGCCCTGCGACCGCTACCCATTCTTGGAACGGCTACCACTGGAGTCGGGCCAGCAACCCATTCACCGTCACGCTTGGCAATAACCTCTCTTCCAACTGGACCCCCTACTTGAACACGGCCGCGTCGGATTGGGGCATCACCTCCGGCGCCTGCAATAACCCGCAGAATCCGATCCGGTGTACCGTGGCGGGGGGCGGCAGTGGCAGTGGCAGAAAATGTAGGGCCACTGCAGGACGTGTTGAGGTCTGCAACGGAACCTACGGCAACAACGGATGGCTCGGTATTGCCCAGATCTGGATCAGCGGTGTCCATATCACTCAAGGCACGGTCCGAGTGAACGACACTTATTTCAATACGCCCCAGTACAACACGCCCGCCTGGCACAGCTTCGTGATGGATCAGGAGGTCGGGCACGAGTTCGGTCTCGCCCACCAGGACGAGGACTTCAACAACGCCGATTTGCTTGACGCCTGCGGTAGGGGCTCGTGCATGGATTATTCAGCGGACCCCACCAACAACACAAAGCCGAACCAGCACGATTATGACGAGCTTGTGATCATCTACAGCCACTCGGACGGTGGCCTCGCTGTCGCCAACGCGACCGCCGCGTCGGGTCAGAATATCGACGAGGATATGGAAGATCAGGGTGCCTGGGGGAGCCCCGTCCACTTCGAGCACGGGCGTGGCGATGTTTACGAGCGCGATTTCGGCGGTGGGAAAAAGGTGCTCACACGCGTGCTCTGGGCTCAGTAAGCGGTAGTAGGATCAAGGTCAGCTCGCGTTCGGAAGGCACCGATTCAAACTCGGAGCCTTCCGTGATATTCGTCTTTCCGTGATAGTGCACCGTCTCCGATCCCTCTTCTCACGCGCTGTACTTGTGTCCCTTGTCGTCGTGGTTGGATCTGCGCCCCGCGCCATCGCCCACCGCGATGATTACATCGACGAGACCTTTGTCTATCAGACCTTAGGCGGCGGCGAGCGAGAGATCGAACTCTGGGGAGAGATTCACGCCGGCCAGGATCGGCATCCGCGGCCGTGGTACACCGGAGCCTTCGAATACGGCATCACATCGGGCTGGACCATCGACGGCGCTGCCCAGTGGGTCCGGGATCCCTCGGGCCTAGGATTCGCGCGATTCCGGGCAGAAACCCGATATCGGTTTTCGGAGGAAGGCCAGGCGCCCCTGGACCTCGCAATGTCGCTGGAATACGAGAGCGAGACCCGCCGTGCCACGGGAGGCGAAGAGGAGCAGGTTCTGACGCCCCGCCTAGTGCTATCCCGAGACCTTTCGCGAGCGTTCAATACCACCCTGAACCTGGATATGCCGGTGACTCTTTCCCCGGACCGCGCGGTTCGGTTCCGCTACGCGGTCGGTACTCGCTATCCCGCGGAGGGATTCCTGCGAGGGGGCGTTGAATTCAAGCAGTCCCCGGGTGAGAAGAGCGCCGCTTTGTTCCCGCAGCTCTGGTTCGCGCTCCCCGATGAAATCACCATCAAGCTAGGATTGGGCCTCGGCCTCGCATCCCGGGACGATCCCGTCGTTGCTCGGGTCGTCTTTGAATCCGAGTTCTAGCGCGTCGCCCGATCCTCGGCAAGGGGTGAGGACGATGCCCCCAGGTGCACTGTTACGATTTCGGCGAGAGATCCGAGTCTACGAACTGGCTCTCCGTCACCCACAAACTCCTCGCTTCGCCCGCTGGCTCCTGTGGGCTGCGATTGCGTACGCGCTCTCGCCGATCGATCTGATCCCCGATTTCATCCCTGTACTCGGCCACCTCGACGACGCAATCATCCTTCCCGCACTCGTAATTGCTGCGACTCGCCTCATCCCGAGGAATGTGGTCGAGGAGTGTCGGGCGCAGGCCGCAGAATCATCTCGCGCGCTTGACTAACGAGCCTCGCCACGGAGCCGATGGAGCGGCGTTGTGGGCGGATGGGCCAGCAAGGCTGCAACCGTCCTCAATCTGCGACGCGAGTCCTAGACGCTCCCGCCTGTCGAGCGCCTAGTGCCCGGCAGCGCGCCGAAGGGCCGCGATGCTTGCGAGAATAGCGTCCCGCTCTGGGTGATCGGGGGCGCGTCGGAGGGCCTCCTCCCAGTAGCCGATCGCCTCCTGGTTGTGGCCCAGCGTCTGCGCCGCGACGCCCATCTGCACATACACGTCCGGCATCGTGAATTGGCTGTCCGAAAGGATAGAAAACTCGCCCTCGGCGATCCGCTTGAAGAGCTGCATTGCCTCCGCGGGACTTCCCCCCCGCGCCAAGGCTCTCCCGAGGAAGAAGGCCACCTTCGCCTCGTGGGGTGATTCGCGGTAGGCCAGCCGGTACCACTCGGCCGCTTTGAGGAAATTGTTTCGGTTGAGCTCCACGGTCCCGATAGCAAAGTAGGCGTCGGTGACGGGCTGACCGGTCCGGCGGTATTTCTCGATCGCTTGGCGGAAGGCCTCCTGCGATGCCTCCTCATTTCCCAATCGGCTCTCCGCCACGCCGACCCAGACCGTGGTTAGAGGCGCGCGCTCGTCGCGCGGATTCGCGCGAAGGGCCGCCTCCCAGGCATCGATCGCCTTCTGAGGCTGCGACTGCACCCAGTAGATTTGCCCTCGCGCGTACTCGAGGTCCGCCAGTTTGCCGGAGGCGAGCCCACCCTTGCGTGCGATCTCGACCGCCCGCTCGATCTCCCGTTCCGCTTCCGCGTAGCGATTCGTGTTGTAGTAGACGGCGGCGAGCCCCTGGTGGGAGATGTAGTTCTCGAACCTCGACCCCTCCCGGTACAGGCGCTCCGCGTCCGCCCATCGCTTCTCGTCCAACCGCGCCTGGGCCAGATTGTTCCGGATGCGGTAATCCTCGCTCCGCGCGAGGGCGTAGGACCAGAGCGACTCCGAGCCCGCCCAGACCGGGCAGTACTCCATGGTTCGGTAGACGAACCCGGCGAACGGGATCGCGGTGAGGAATGCCACGACGCCGGCTCGGACCGCAATCCCTCCGGAACGGCGGCCCATCCAGACGATGCCGGCCCCGAGCAACCAGCAGAAGCCGAGCGAGGGGGCGTAGAGATAGCGGTCTGCCATGTACGTGACGAGCGGGAAGAAGATCGCCGGCAGCAGGAGAACGAAGACCCAGCCCGCTCCCAGACTCATCACCCGCCACCCGCGGCGGTGCGCGACCCAGAGGGCTGCCGGCAGCACGACGATGCCGGCGAGGTTCGCGACCGCGGGCAGGAGGTCGGGCGCGAACTGCGGCGCGTCGTAGATGGGCCTCCCGGGCGGGAGCCCGGTCAGGAGCGCCAGGTAGTTCCAGACTGCGTGGCCCTTCACCATGAGGTAGTTGGCCGGGTCGTGCGCGTAAGTCTGGCCCTTCGCCTGAGCGAGCATGTTGAGCCGCACGAGCATGAGGCCGACGAGGCCGTACGGAATCTTGTTCGCGAGGGCGGCCTTCCAGGACAGCCGCCTCCTGCCGGCCGTCTGCAGGAGATCAAGCAGAAGGAGGAAAAGCGGGAGGGCGACGATGCTGACTTTCGAGAGAAGCCCCAGCGTGAAGGCGGCGACCGAAGCGGCGTAGGAGCCGCGATCGAGCGACCTCGAGCCCGTGGCGCGGAGATAGAAATAGACCGTCAAGAGCAAGAAGGTCGTGGAAAGGAGATCCTTTCGGATCGAGATCCAGGCAACGGCCTCCACGTGGGAGGGATGGACCGCGTAAAGGAGCGCTGCGAGGAATGCGAGGGTGAAATCGCCGAAGAGACGCCGCGTGACGAGCAGCGCCAGGGCGGCGTTCACGCCGTTCAGGATCACGGACTGGAGGTGGTATCCGAACGGATTGAGGCCCCACAGGCTGTAGTCGACCATGTACGACACGAGATGGAGCGGTAGAAAATTCGAGAAGTAGGGCTTCGTGAAAATTTCGATCAGGTTCTCCCGCGACCATCCCCGGATCAGCGGGTTGTTCACGACGTAGGTGGGATCGTCCCAGTTTATGAGGAATCCGTGGCGGAGCGTCGGCAGGTAGACCGCGACGGCAGCGGCGAACACGGCGAGGTAGGCGAGCGCCTGAAGGGGAAGCGGCACACCCGCGACCGACCGGGCCCCCGGGGCCGGTTTCACGGTCTGGTGCTGCCGTTGGAAGCGACGCTGCTGCGGGGTCGGCATCGGGTGAAGTTAGGTCTTGGGCGCGGTGCCCTCATTTGCCGCGAAAGAGCCAGAGATAGAGCCGTATTGTGTTGCTCCGACGACCGCGGGGCAAGTACGCTTTCGTGATGCGCAGCCGGTTTACCACCCTCTTCGGTCTAACTCTCGCCCTCGGCCTGGCCTGGGCATCCCCCAGCTTCGCGACGAAGTTCAGTCCCCTTCTCGCGGACCCCAAGTTTCGCGAGACCGATCCGGTCCCGTCGCCGGACGGGAAGTGGCTCGCGTTCCAAAGCAATCGGAGCGGCTCGAGCCAGATCTGGATCATGTCCACGCAGGGAGGCCAGTTGCGCCAGCTGACCGCGGAGCCGGAGTCCTCCCAGGTGGCCGGCCAGCCGAAGATCGCCACGCGCGTGATGACTCCCAACTGGGCGCCCGACGGCAAGTCGCTCCTCTACATCTCGACGCGTTCGGGCCCGTACAACGTCTACTCCATCCCGTTCGAAGGCGGCGAAGCGAAGCGGCTCTCGAATGCCGCGGGTAGCCAACGCTTCGCCGTCTATTCTCCCGACGGAGCGAAGATCTGCTTCGGGTCGAGCCGCCTGCAGCCGACCTCCATCTACGGGTTCAACCTCTACGTCATGGACCCGAAGGGTGAGGTCGAGGGCCCGCCCGCGCGACAGCTCACGTTCAGCGGAGCCAGCCCCGGGCACCCGGTGTGGTCGTACGACGGGAAATGGATCGCGTTCGTTGCCAAGGATTTCGACACCACAAGGACCGTCAACGTCGGCGGGGGCATGCAGACGAAGCAGAGCGCCATGTTTTCCCAGTTTCGAATTTTCAAGATCGCCGCTGGTGGAGGCCCGGCAATAAAGCTGACGGGCCTCGGGGTGGGCGACGGATCCGAGGATACGTGGCCGTCCTGGTCGCCCAACGGGAAGCAGATCGCCTTCGGCCGGAACGCCGGCGGCAAGCAGAGCCTCTGGATCGTCGACGTGACGACGAAGAAGGCGTTCATGCTGACGGATGACGGCAACTGCATGAAGCCGACCTTCTCGTACGACGGGACCGCGATCTACTATACGAAGCTGATCGACGGGAAGGACGAGGACATCTGGGTCGCCAACGACTTCACGGTGGCGCCGCCGACCCGATCGAAGTCCACCGCGCACAAATCCACGGTGTCGAAGAAGTAGCGGCGCCCTGGTTCACATGGCTCCCCAAACGTAACCCAGTTCGAACTCACCGGCCGCCGTGGACTCGCGGCACCCCTACCCCGGCGACCGCCGCCCGGCTCTGAGCTTGGCTATCTCGGCCTGGATAGATTCCCAGCCATCCTGGGCGGGAGCGATTCGCAGCGACCTCTCATACTCCGCCACGGCCGCTTCAGCCTTCCCCATCCTCTCGTAGGCCATGCCGAGGTATAGGTGCAGGGTCGGATCCTGCGGAGACAGGCCAATCCCGCGAATCGCAGCGTCTGCAGCCGCGTCCAGCTGCCCTTGCTGCAGTCGAGTCCACGCGAGAGCTGACAATAGCCTGGGGCGTTCTGATGCGGCGGCAATCGTTAGCCCCCGTTCGGCCCACTCAGCGGCTCTCTCATGATCTTGGGCGAGCGTGAAAAGTACGGAGGCATCGCTGCACCACGCTGTCAGTCGGAGAGAATCGAGGTTTCCTTTGGACACTTCCCTCCAGATCGAATCGCGAGCGGTCGCAGAGCTGATAAACCGCGGAAGCGACAAGATACTGATCTTTGGGCCCGATGCCCTCACAGAGTCGGAGTACCAGACTACGGTGCTGTGAGTCCGTAGCCATGCGTAGTAGGCAATTTCCTCCCTGTACTTTCCCGGCTGCGACTTGAATCGATCTGATACGCCGGAGGAGGCGACGTATAGGTGGAAACCATCCAGAAACTCAGGGTGGTATGCGGGGCTAACTCTCTCCGGTCGGGATGAGAAAAACGGCCAGGTTAGAGCAAGTCTCTCCGTGCTTTGGCTGTTGAGGACCGGGCCATACAGCTCAACCACCATTGGCATCGCGGGTGGGACGCGGGAATTGATCCAACGCCTCGCGACATGCCGAGAGTCTGGCATCGCGAGTGCCATGCGGGTATGCGTCAGCTCAACCAATTGTGGAACGCACATCGCAGCCACGCCAAAGATCAAGCTCGCCCGGCGCAGAGGCGGGCTGTTCGCGAGCCATTTCGTCCGAGCCATGGCTAGGAGCGAGAACGCAGCTGCAACGATAAGGAAAGGAATTGCTGGGAGAATGTACCGTAACTGCGCGACCTTGAGCAGTCCGTTCCCGGCGACGATCAAGAGCGGGATTGTAGCGAGAGTGCGGGCTGCCCCGCCTCTGCGCCAGAGGACCGCGAGCCCGCCAGCCGCGAGCAAGAGAGTTACCCAACCGAGCGCACTTGGAAGAATCGAGAGGATATACACCGGCAAAGCTACCGGGAACTCGCTCTGACCGACCCAATCCGAGAACATGCTAGTGCTTTGTGCCTCGAAATCTCGCCGGAACGTCACCCCTCTCAAGAGCACGAATGGCGACGTAGCGAGAAACGTCGCGATGGCGCACGTGACGCTCAAAAGGAGCGCACGAATCACCACTCGGTGCCGAGCTCCGGCCGCTCGAAGCCACTGGAGATGCCTCCAGATCAGTGAGAAGACCAGGATTGCGGGCACGTACTTGCTTGCTGTCGCGAGTCCGATCATTGATCCGGCCAGAACTGAGGGAGCCAGGCGTCCGTTCGATCCGATGGCACACAGCGGTCCAGCCGCCAACAGCACGAAGAGGGTCGCAAGTAGATTCGGATCCGAGACGTGCTGAGAGGTCAACACGTGGACGGGAGTGACTGCCAAGATCAGCGCCGCAAGAAGCCCCACGCTCGGAGATAGAAGAGACCTTCCGAGGCGATACGTAACCCAGACCGTCAGGACGCCAAGTACGACGCCGAAGAGTCGGGCGAAGAGGAAGAGCTTGTCTGGATGAGCTGCGGTGTGACGGACAAACTGCTCCGCTCCTCCGCCTCCCTCGAACAGTTGCCAATAACCTCGATACGCAACCTGAGCTAGGAGTGCCGCGTAGAAGCTCAGGCCCGGCCAGCCAGCTGTTTGTGGATCAAGGTTGAGCGGCCGCGTGCCGCCGCCCCACATGGCCCACGCCCGAGCCATGGTCGTACGGTCCACCTCTTCCACAGCCGAATCGTCGATGACATTGATACCGAGGGACGGGTCAGGAAGGCGATCGGATACGCCCCAGAGTCGAAGCGCAAGGGCTAAGCCGAGGCAAGTAGCCAGGCCGATCCGCTGCCACGGCGAGGAGTGTCTCTCTGCCGAAGCGACTGACTGCAACTCATTTCTCACGCCGTCAGTCTACAGTGGCAGCGGAGAGCGGTGTACCCTCGTCTAGGCAGAGCACCCCGCGATCCGGCTAGAACTCGGACTCATCTCGGAACACAACCTCGCGGCCGAACATGGCCATATGCGCAGCAAGCGAATCGAGGGTCCCGGACCCGGCGGCCCGATCCATGTTTGCCCGATACGCTTTGCGAATCAATCCGTTCTGGCGATCTGAAATGAGCTGCTGGCTCCGGCGAGCCCTTTGCGCTTGTTCGAACAAGTATTCGGCGAATAATCCGGGGAGCTCGAGGCGGCGAGGAAAAGCTCCACCACGTGGGTCGATCGCCGTGTCGTAGGGGTGCATCAGAGGATACCGTGGTTCCGAACGAGGGTGCTGCCTCCCATCAGCTCACAATGACCATTGGTTTTTGGTCGCCGAACACGCACAGAACCGTCCCATCGGCCCGAAGCACTACCGTACGATTCAAATCAAAACTGCAGGCGCAAAGCGGGCTACAGTAGTT
Organism: Candidatus Eisenbacteria bacterium; assembly: GCA_005893305.1. Taxonomy (NCBI): domain Bacteria; phylum Candidatus Eiseniibacteriota; species Candidatus Eiseniibacteriota bacterium. Next base: position 129,341 of record VBOZ01000009.1, read on the forward strand.
TGACCACGACAGCCTCAGCTCGACCGTGTACACGTCCTCGAACACTCGACCATCTCTGGACAGCGTGGATGGGCGAGAAGATACTGAGGCGGTATAGGAGAATTGTGCCCTCTTCATGGGTATACCGCCCGTCCGACTTGAATCGCCTCGGGCCATAGCTTGGATGAGGGCGAGGTAGTAGCGAACGGCATCCATCGTCACCGCATAGGGCAAACGGACGCCGTCGAAGTCACCGTACCACCATAGACGCTTTTCCTTGCGGAGGTCCTGCTTGCTCGCATCCTTCCCGGCCATTGCAAGAATCGCGTCCGGTGGCGGATAGGTCTCTTCCGCGATGCGGAGAAGTCGTTCCTCGTTCGCATCTCGGACATACCTGCGTACGGAGGCAGTGAAAGCCGTGGTCGCAGTATCCCCTCGGATCCCACGATAGAAGAGGTCCACGCCCTGGCTGCCGAAACTTCGGATGAATGGGCGCTGCAGTGAGACATCGTCGGCTTGCCTTGGCGGAATGCTTTCCCTCGCCTCCAGGTAGAGGGCTCCCAGGGTGTCCACGATATCGCCCGGAAACGGGAGCGCAAGACGGTCCCTCGCGGTGGCATAGGGGGCGCACGGCGTCCGTGGCGGTGGCCAGGCGACCAGGGGGAGGTCGGCCGTCGTCGCGGCGTCCTTGACGACTCGCACGTGCCCGATCTCGCGAGAGTGGTATCCAAGCGCGCTCACGACGAGCGTATTGGATCCCGCCGGAGCCCCAGGAACCAGGTACTTCCCATCGGGCCCTGTTGTGTCGCTTTGCCGGGTTCGCTTCACGACGACCGAAGCGAATGGGACTCCCGATCCGCTTTCATTGACCACCCTTCCGGAAATTGTCCCACTACCGGGGGTGAGTGCACCCTCGGGTCTCAGGGAGCCCCCATAGCCCAATATGTCCTGGTTCCACCTAAAGCGAAGGGTCCAGTGGCAATTCTCGTAGAGGGGATCTGGTCGGGGGAGGGTGACGGAGAAACCAGACAGCATCTCATCCGTAGCGATGCTTGCGCTGTCGAGCAGGTCGGGAGTGACGCGCCAGTACACTGCGAAAGTCGTGGAATCGTGTTCCGATTGTGCGGGAGTACTTTCCCATCCGGGAGGAGATCCAACGGTGTCGGGCAGGACGTGGGGGCGAGCTCCTGTCAGCTCACACGCGCCAGTCGCGATGTTGTATCCGATCTGGAGCCCGGCGATTCGATCCGGGTACCGACTCAAGACGGTGTATGTGTACGTGCAGGCGCCGGGCCGGCGTTCCACGCGGACGCCAACCTGCGCCCATGGCTCATCGTGTGGTTCGGCTGCACGGAGCCTGGCAAACGGCGTGTCCGCCGCGACGAGGAACAGAGCCGTCGCGCACAGGCCCGCTACAGCTGCACGGGTTGCTGCCTGCCTGGAGCGAGCCAGCGGGAGGTGCAAAACCATTGCGTGTTGGCCCTCGTGACTCTCGCCGGTCGTGGAAGGGACCCCTATATTACCATCGCGCAGATCAGCCATGGTCACTCGACCCCCTGGATCCTCCATTGAGCTGCCTGATCCGCTCCCTGATCCGAGGAGCCTCCCGCTGTCCGGGGTCCAGCAGCAGTGAGGCGTTGTATTCGCTTGCCGCCTCCTTCGCCATTCCAATGGCCTCGAGAGCCATGGCCCGATAGAGGTGCAACACGGCGACATCGGGGTATTTCTGTAGTGCCCTATCGGCCGTCTGCAGGACTCCCCGAACATCCTCGCGCCGAAGCTGCGAGGTGGCGAGAAGGGTGAGTAATTTCTTCTCCTCAAAGGGCTCGGCGATTTCAATGCCACGCTTCGCCCATTCCTCTGCCCTGCCGTGATCCTCAATCGAAAGAAAGACATTCGCCATATTCAGGCACCATGCGACGAGACGACTTCTCAGGGTTCCGCTGATCCCCGTGTGCTTCCAAATGCTGTCCCGCTCTGCCTGACTGCTGATGCGGATTGGTAGAGCCCGGATTTCGATGCGTGGCCCGGACGCGGCCTTAGGGTCAGAAGTCCATATGATGGGCGCGTGTGCGCGTAACCACCGGTAGTAGGCAGTCTCGATTGGGTACGTACTCGCGGCTCTCTCGAAACGTCTGGAAACTTCGCTCGACAAGACGACATTGCTGAGACCGTCCAGAAATGCCGGGTGATAAGCCATGCTGACCAGGCTGGCCTGGGTCGCAAAGAATGGCCAGACGACCACAGCACGCTCACGCTCGCCGCTCGTGTTGAAGACGGGACCGTAGACCTCAACAGCCGTGGGACTCCCCGGCGGGATGTGCTCGTTGATCCACCGCCGGGATACATGGCGGGAGTCCGGCATCGCCAGAGCCGCACGCACCTGGACGTACCTCGGAAGCGGCGCAATTAGGACAAGCCCCAGAATCGTTGCGGAGACGAGCATCCTCCCGATCCCAGATCCTCGAGTGGGTTCGCCTGGAGCGGGGTTCCGGCGAAGTCGAGCACCGGCCCAAACGCCAGCCCAAATCACCGACGCGCCCGCTCCAATCACCATGATCGGCAACGCCGGAAGGACGTAACGCTCTTGAGCGACCTTAAGCATTCCGTTAGCGAGGAGAATGCTCACACCGGTGAGGACGGTCAACCGACCTGCACGGCCACTACGCCAGATAAGCAGCATGCCCGTGAGGCTCAGAAGATAGCCGGGCCACCCGAGGGCGCTTGGGAGGGAGATGCCGAGATAGGTGGGAAGGGAGATCGGAAACTCGGTCTGCCCAACCCACTCCGAGAAGAGGCTCCGTCTTTGGACGATAAGATCCCGAAGCGTCGTCCTCCAGTCGAGGAATGTAAAAGGCGAGGCAATGAACATGGCGAGGAGCACGGCGGCGAGCGACACCCAGAGGCGCCGATCGCCAAACAGTAAGGTAATACTCCGGAACGTTACCTTCTTACGCTTCACCGGGAGGTGCGCCAGCATCAAGGGAACAGTGAGGATGAGGGGCACATACTTGCAAGCTCCGGCGAGCCCGATGGCCAGCCCGGCGACCGCCGAATCGCGAACGGTTCCGCCCTCAGCCACACGGCAGATGGCCACGACCGCCAGGAGCACGAAGAGAAGAGCTAAGAGATTCGGGTCACTGATGTGTTGTGAGGTCTGGATATGGAGAGGATTGCAAGCGAGGATGAGCGCTGCGGCAAGACCCGTCGGGCGGCCCAATAGCCGTGCCCCGAGCACATAGGTTAGTCCGACAGTCGCAACGCCGAGAAGTATCCCGAGCAACCGGAGCAGGAGAAAGACCTGCTTATTTTCCACCTGGATGTGTCGCACAAATTCAGCCGCCGCAGCGCCCGAATGACTCGCCACGAAGTAGGTCTTGTAGGCCATTTGTCCTGCGAGCGTCAGATAGAAGCTTAAGGCTGGCCATCCGCCTGTATGAGGGTTCAAGTCGAGTTTGGTCGCGTCACCCTTCCACATGTCCCAAGCCCGACCCATCGTGGTCCGGTCATTCTCCTCAACGACGGTATCGTCAAAGACGTTGATCCCAAGAGTGGGATCGGGGAGCCGGTCACCGAATCCCCACATGCGGATGCCGAGGGAGATGAGGAGTATGAGCACCAACGGTCGATCACGGGCGACTCGGGTCGCAATTGAACGCACATACCCTGGCCCGGGACGTCGCCCCCCCGGCGAAGCACCGCGGCTCCTCCCGGGCAACGCAGGCTTACCTCGCATGTACGCAGACGTTCGGCAGGATTATTCGCATTAGTGAGATGCAGAACTTCTGATAAGGCAGACGGGGGTAATTCGGACCCAAGGCGTTTCCTACCGGAGCAAGACCATCCGACGGCGGCTCGAAAACGAGCCGGCCCTGAGCTCGTAGAAGTAAATCCCGCTCGACACTTGGGATTCTTTGCTGTCCCTTGAGTCCCATCGCACGATGCGGACACCACCCGGTAATTGCCCATTCATCAGCTCACGAACCAATCGTCCCGCCACATTGTATACCCGCAACGTGACATCCGAGGGCTGGGATAGGCCGAACTCGATGGAGGTCTCCGTTTAGGCCGATTCTGGGCGGGGCTCGGCTCGCGAATCCGATGACTACCGTCGCGTACACGCACCCGGGTGACGAGGAGCTGTACTCCGAGATTCGCGCGATCTAGCCGGCTTGCGATCGCACCCGCGCCAGGGCCAAACCTGTCCCGTGGGAGCCGTTGCTTGTGGCCCGTCCCACGAATTGCCTTGCTTTATGGCGTCCATTGAACGACAGTGATGACTGTAGTCAGTCCCAGACCATCTCCAGCCTAACCTCCCCGACATATCCGGACTGAATAGTGACTCCAGGCCCTTGCCCGATTCCCCGGGCGACGGTCGATCCCCGCGACGGCGGAAATCCCGCGGCCCTGGGTCCAAACGGCAACAGGCCTGCTCTTCGGGGATCCAAGTCCCGAAACGCCCGCAGTCGAATCGGCCCGCGCCGCACTCACCCCTCGGCAAACCCTAGCGTCAACAGACCTGCGATTACCGGGTTCACTCCGAATGCAGGGTTCGGATTGCAGAGAATTAGGTTTGCCGTAGCCACACGGGATTGAGCAAATGGGGCTGCCAAAGCCCCCTAAGGAGGTTCAGATGTTCTTGCGTCGCGAACACCTTGCCGCTCTTGTGGTCGCCGTGTCTCTCGCGGCCAGTACACAGCTCGCCTACGCCCAGGTTGACATGTGGCAACTCAACGGGGTGCCGCTCTGCGCGGCGGTGGCCAGCCAGGGCCAGCCGAGGATCGTGACGGATGGGGCCGGCGGCGCAATCGTCACATGGCAGGACCACCGCAACGGCACCGACATCGGCACCTACGCCCAGCACGTGCTGGCCTCGGGGGCAGTGGATCCCGCCTGGCCGGCCGACGGGGCGGCGCTGTCCACCGCTGCGGGCGGCTACCAGAGTGTCCAGAATATCGCGACGGACGGGGCCGGCGGCGCCATCGTCACGTGGGAGGACGACTTCTCATTAGGAGAATACAACGTTTACGCCCAGCGAGTGAACGCCGCCGGCGTGGTGCAGTGGACTCCGGACGGCGTGGCAATCTGCACGGCGGTGGGTAGCCAGGTCGGCCCGACGATCGTGACGGACGGGGCTGGCGGTGCCATCATCACGTGGGACGACAACCGCAGTGGCGCTTACGCCACCTACGCCCAGCGGGTGAATGCCGCCGGCGTGGCGCAGTGGACTCCGGACGGGGTGGCGATCAGCACGGGGCAGGGTAGTCGGTCGATGACGGACGGGGCCGGCGGTGCCATTGTCACGTATGCGAAGACCTCCAGCAGCGGCACCGGCGTCTACGCCCAGCACGTGCTGGCGTCGGGCGCGATGGATCCCGCCTGGCCGGCCGGCGGGCGCGGGCTGTGCACGGTGCCGGGCCAGGGTGGAGGCTCGATCGTGACGGATGCGGCCGGCGGCGCCATCGTCGCGTGGCAGGACGGTCGCAACTTTGGCCACCCCAACTTTGGCGACCCCGACACGTACGCCCAGCGGGTGAACGCCGCAGGCGTTGTGCAGTGGAACGCGGACGGAGTGCTGCTGAGCGCGGCGCCGAGCTACCCCGGTCAGTTGTCGGTCGTGCCGGACGGGGCCGGCGGCGCCATCGTCAGCTGGACGGACGAGCGCAGCGGCATTGACATCTACGCCCAGCGAGTGAACGCCGCCGGCGTGGTGCAGTGGACTCCGGACGGCGTGGCAGTCTGCACGGCGGTCGGCGGCCAGGGTTTCCCGGAGATATCGCCGGACGGGGCCGGCGGCGCCATCATCACGTGGGACGACAGGCGTTTGAGCGGCAATTACGACATCTACGCCCACCACGTCCTGGCCTCGGGGGCTGTGGATCCCGCGTGGCCAATCGACGGCCATGCGCTGGGCACGGGGGTGGGCGATCAAAGAGAGCCGGAGATCGTGGCGGACGGGGCCCGCGGCGCCATCGTCACCTGGCAGGACGGACGCAACGGCAGCGTCAACACCGACATCTACGCCCAGCGGGTCTCTGGGTACAGCATCTCGGCAGTTGCTACGGGGGAACCGATGTACTCCTTCGCAGTACGCGCCCCTCATCCCAATCCCGCGAACTCCCAAGCCACGATCAGCTTCGACCTTGCCAGCCCCCAGCCCGTCTCGGTCAGGGTCTACGACGTGACGGGGCGGCTCGTACGCACGTTGGTCGCGGGCGGCGAGCTCCCGGCCGGGAGTCACAGCCTGATGTGGAGCGGCGCCAGCGATTCCGGCACCCTGGCCCATGCTGGGATTTATTTCATCCGAGTGAGCGCAGGGAGTGCCGCCCAGACTCGCAGGGTGGCGATTATCCGTTAGGCGGGCTCTTGCGCGCGGACGCTACGCCGCACCGCGATCACGAGCGTCTACCGGGCCACGAAGGACCTCTTCCTAATGCAGCGCTTCGCGCGGCACGCGAATCCAATTACGACGGCCGCGTACACCCATTCGAGCGACGAGGAACTCTACGCGAGGATCGGCGGGATCCAGCGCAGCGCACTCGTGCGTCGACTTGAATTTCTAGCTGTCCGTGCTAGCCTTTCGGGCAGGAGGTGATGCCGCCTGAGGGCATTACCGAGCCTCCCGGGTAAACAGCCCCAAATGCGGGGATAACCACGATGCCACCCGGGCGCGGGCAAGCGCGCGAAGCGGCCTGAGGGACGTGGGATCGCGGCACGGTATGGCAAGGGAGCCGCAGGGTGCTTGCCCCAGCCCTCGACTCCAGCTCGCATTGGATACCCCCCCCGATTACTCCAATTGGAGCTCGAGCGTGAATGCACGGCCTCTTCTTGCTGCGACGGTTGTGGCGCTCTCGCTTACCGTCGGGCTCTCTTTCGCTTCGAAGCCTTTGCACATATCCAAAAAGGACAGTAGCACCCGCCTAACGCCAGTTGACGTCGGCAGGACGGTGCCTGATACGACATTTGACGAGGCTCCGCGAGTCCTAAAGCAGGTCCGCGCTAGATTCCCCAGGCCATGGCGACTAAACGGATATGAAGGGCTAGTGCTAGTCAATTTGCTGATCGACTCGACCGGCCACGTCTCGCAGGCAAGGACCGAATTGCGTATGCCGTCGGACATAGATTCAGCAGTGGTTCAGGCAGCTCGACGCTGGACCTTCTCGCCCGCCCGGAAGCGGGGAAGGCCTGTAGCAACTCGCAGGCACATCAGCGTGGAACTTCGACACCCTCAATCGGGAGAGCTAGCCTCACTTCGGAACCGAACTTCCGTCGGTACGACGTATGCCGACGACCCGGATGCGGCACAGGGAACCGCAGGAGCGAGAATCACCGCCTCAGCTTACTTTGACTCCGTGTCTCAGAAATATTGCTATTCCTATGATCTCGAAAACCGCTCCACGAATGAAGATCATGTGTCAGCGTTCGTGCTACTGGGCTGTGCTGGCGGGGTAGTGGACGAATGGGATCAGCCAGATCACTGGAACGGTATGATTGGATGCGGTGGGCGCAGGGATGTGCTTGGCTGGACGATTTGGGATCGGGACTCCACCGGAAGTTACTTCACCTATGCCGCACGACCAGGCTCGTCCCTGACACGGATGCGGTTCAAGTCGAAGTTTCCTCCCGGGACGGTCTCATGGGTGGTCCAGACCGCAACTCGAAGTGACTTCGAGTCGATCCTCGTGGGCTGCTGTCAGTCGAGCCCCGATGTATTGCAGAAATGCGCCTTGTCTGGAACGATCGTCGGGCCAGTACAAGCACGCTAGCGGTAGGCGTCCGACGCGACCTCGCGCTTCGCGCGGCACGCCAATCCGATCACCACTGTCGCGTAGAGAGCCAGAGATCAAGAGAGCCGCATTGTGGCCGGAATCCAGCGCAGGGTGCAACCGCTAGGTACCGGGTGGAGACCAAGTCCGCGACAGGTCGGCGCGTGAGGGCGGTCGAGAAGACCCCAAGTGGCGCCCAGATGCACGGCGGCCCCAGTGCGCTCCCGCACCGGGGCCCCCTTTCTCTACCGCGACGTTGGAAGTTCGCGATTTGTTTTTTGGCTCCCCAAACGTAACCCTGTTCGAACTCCGCCGGACCTATCGGGCGACGATGATCTTTCGGATCTCTACCCTACCTGCGGACTCGAGGCGGGCAAAATAGGTCCCCGACGCCACGGGCCGGCCCGATGAGTCTCGCCCGTCCCAAGTCGCCGATCTCCAGCCTGCGGGTAGATCGCGCTCGATGACCGTGGCTACTCGCCGTCCCGTCACGTTGAAGATTCCCAATTTGACCGCAGCTGGGGACGGGATCCCAAAATTCAGGGTGGTCTGCGTCTGGAATGGATTAGGATAGCTCGGGTCGAGCCGCAACGCAAGTGGTGCCCCACCCACCGTGGGCACAAGGACCCACACTTCGCTCGAAAAGCCTTGGTCGTTCACCGTCTGCACGAAGAGGCGATACGCGTACCGCTCGCCGGGACTGACCGAGCGGTCCTCGTAGGCGACTACGCCGGGACGCTCGAGCGCGGCGATGCCGACCTCGCCCCAATCACCTCCGGCAGTCCGCCGTTGGACGCTGTAAATACCTCGTGAGTCTGGAACATACCAGCGAAGGCGAACAACTCCCGCCTCGGCCCTCGCGTCTTGAAGTGCAACCGAGATGGAGGTGGGCACGCACGGTACGCAGTTGAGAAAGACCGATAGCGCGCCATCCACCGGAGGAAACGCGTTGAAATCAATCTCGTTCGCCGTCACCAGATCCACCTTGGTATCACCGTTCAGGTCTGCCGCAACGATTCCGTTCGGGACACTGCTGGCCTCGAAACGCTCACGGGCGCCAAAGAATCCGTTTCCATTCCCGGGAAATACCTCGAGACTGTCCGGGCGCAGTCCGTATCCGTTCGACACGACCACAACGTCGAGTTTGCCGTCGCCCGTCACATCCGCCGCCACAGTGGACGGCCCGCCACCAAAGATGGGCAGATCGTCCGTCGCGACAAAAGTTCCGTTACCGTTGCCGAGACGAACCGCAGTGCGCTGATCGACGCATGCCACGACGTAGTCCAACTTGCCGTCTCCGTTGAGATCCCCGGTCGCGATCGACTGAGGGTCATTACAGGTGGGGGTATCAATCCCAGGGATAAAGTTCCCGGTCCCCTCGCCTGGAAAGATAGTCACCGTCGTCTGGTCTGGACAGCAGTCATGCGTTACCGCAACGTCGAGCGCCCCGTCTGCGTAAAAATCTCCGAGCGCGATGTCTAACGGCCACTTGTGGGTTGCGTGTTCTGTATACGGTTGGAAGGTCCCGTCGCCATTTCCGAGGAGAACGTAGAAGGCACCCGGATCCCCGTGGTTAGTCACGACAAGATCGAGATTGGCATCGACGTTGATGTACCCCGATGCCATCCGGCCACCTCCCAATCCGTTGACGGGGGCCGTGAAGCTGGTGAAGAACCCTGACCCGTCCCCAGGGCACACTATGATGCGCCCTCCCGCATCAAGGACAACGTCGGCCCATGCATCATTGTTGAAGTTCCCAATGACCAGATCGTCTGCATAGCCCGCGGGTACGTAAGACGTCCTTCGAGACTCGAACGTCCCGTCCCCAATTCCAAAGTAGACCGAGATAGAATCCGCATTGTCGTGCGTGGCAACCAAGTCGGGAATACCGTCGTTGTTGAGGTCACCGATCGCCACGGCGAAGGGCGCAATAGAAGCGTCGTAGTCCGTCCTTGCGGAGAAATAGGTCTCTGCCGCGGCAGGACCAAACCAAAGGAGTGCGCAGGCAAAGCCCAAGGGAGTGATTCTGCAGGTCCGAGTGCCACATCTGACCCAATCCAGTAGACGGCTGGCGCTGCGCGCTGTGAGGGTCAGGGTTTGTTCGCTCTGATCAATCAAGAGATCCTCCGGGCGGGCTAGCGAAGAAGGGCCATTCGGCGCCGATCGGAAAAGAATCCCGCTCTCAGCTCATAGAAGTAGATCCCGCTAGCTGCGCTTCCGCCCTGGTCGTTGCGACCGTCCCACCTAGCTCCATGGTAACCAGCAGGGAGATCCCCATCGACCAACATGCGGACCAGCCGCCCCGCGACGCTGTAGACGCGCAGACTGACGTGCGAGGGTCTTGGAAGGCCGAAGGATATCTCTGTCGATGGATTAAAGGGATTCGGTCGATTCTGTGCAAGAGAGTAGGCGCGGGGTACCCCTTGTGGTTCGAGCGCGTCTGGATGGAAATATCGGCCATGGGACATCAGGACGAATCGAGCAACCTCCGGCGCGTCGCTTGCGTCGAACTCTAAGTCGATATGCTCTCCAGGAAGGACGGTGACATTCCGACGGTCCTGGTCGATTAGGTCGGTAAGGACCGACTGTCCATCCGAATGGCGGGCCGAACGGCAGGGAAGGAATTCCGTCATTGCAGGTTCAACTGATGCCAGGCCTGCCCAGCCCAGCGTGTGGCTCGAGTGCCAGATCACTCGGACCCTGCGGACCGCTTGGTCACCGAGAATGTCTAGAGGAATCAACGTCGGACTCCAAGTTTCGCGAGGGATGACACGATCTAGTGTGTACCAACGATTGCCCTCGGTGTCTGGTGAGACACGAATGCTCACTCCCCCTCGACCGCCCGGAAACGACGGCGCAGTTGGCTTGGGAATTAGGTTGATTCCAAAACGGCGCTTGCCAGGGAAGACAATCGTGCCATCGGAGTCGACGTGAAACTCCAGGCTGTCGCCCGCCTCGCCTCGATACGCCGTCGTCGGTGACACCGGCGAGACAAACGGTGCGGCCTTCCCGGACCATGTGCGCTCTCGCAGCGCCGAAGCAGCTGGTTTGAACAGGACTGGGTGACCGGCGCCGTCACTGCCGAGCTGGTATCCTTCGGGCACTATCACCGAGGCAAGCTTGACCTCGTCAATCTCGTCGACTTCCGATCCCATTTCCGCGATCTGTATCCGTATTCTCCCGTCCACCCTCAAGGGATCTTCTCTCAGCGGATATGCATCGGATGCGATTGCCCCGGTCATCGCGCTAACACCCAGAATGGAATTCTCGACAGTGAGCCCGTTGGCGGTCTCTGTCAGGAGGAAGGGGCAACCCCCTCCACCTCCACCCCCGCCTCCCCCACCTACCGGATGCGTCCAAGGCTCGAAGGCTACGATAGCCAGCGTATTGTTGTCCAAGCCGTGTTGGATGATGTCCTCTATTTGCTGCCGCGTATCATAGTCCCAATCGTTATTTGTTGCGTTAACTTGCACAAGAGAATCAGTCCTGGGCGGGGCCCTAAGTGCCATTCTCAGGGACCCAGCGACGATGTTGAAGGTGTTGTTTGTGAAGCTCACCGATGGTGAGGCGTTGTTGGACCGATCCAGCCAGACTCCCCACGAATTGGACTTATTGATTGTAAAGATGTTGCGGTCCGCATTGCCTCGCCACCCGCCTTCGATTATAAGGCTGCCCGACGGGCCGGCCGTGTAGAAGAAGTTATCGGTGATGGTCGCTGTCGCAACGGGTCCAACGCTCGAGCCGGCAACCTTGATGTGCAGTCCCTTGGGGTTGTGGAAGTCGTTGTGCACGAATCGAGCGAGAGGCGAGCGCGTTGGGTCAAAGTTGAGCAGCACATCGTAGTCCTGATTTTCTTGGAAGATCGATCGATCGACAGAAGCGCAGGCGATTGAGGTTGTATAGCTGGAATCGGCTATGCCCCTGAATGCGTTTCTAACCTCACAACTGTCGAGGACGAGGGCACCCCCTCCGGAGAGCCGGAGACCATCCCAGAGGTTTCCGACCGCTGCAGTAGTGTCCGTAGTCTCGAATCGAGCCCCCTTTGCATAGAGCGATCCCCTGATATTCAACGACGCCGGCGGGAAGGTATTCTTGGGAGCCCGAAACGAGACCATTCCCCAAACTTTGAAGGTATCCGCTGGGGAACTTGTTCTGAGCGTTGCGGACCCTCGGAAGACGTATGGGCTCTTGCAGTCGTAGGCGTCGTCGTAAAGCGTCGTATCGGCTCGGATCGTGGTCGGTCCGGAACTCGCTGTCAGATACAGCGTGATCGTAGTGTCAGAACTGAGCGCGACGGTGTGGGAGCGGCGCCCTCCGTCACTCCAGCGATCGAAGCAGTACCTCGTTCCTGATACAACTTGCGTGGGGCTCACCGACAACTGTCGGGTCGCTGATGCTGTGCACGTAGTGCACGTTACCGCGTAACCTGCACCTGTGAGCAGGATCGGAGCACCGTTGTCGAAGGCTTGCGCGCTAGAAACGTTCGATATTATTCGGTACTGGATGGGTTTAAGCCGGGTGCCTGTGGCCGGCCCGGAAAACGGGCCGAAGCAATTTCCGGGAAATCGGCCGCGAACCGTGTACGTCTGTTGAGAAGACTGGGCCAGTGCGCTGGTGTCCATCCAGCTAAGTGTATCGCCCCGGACGGAGTGAACATGCGTTCCGCCCCTGTAGATCTGGAAGCTGTCCTGCCCGGTTGAGGCCCAGGTCCACCACACGAGGATGCCAGGGCAGTATCCGTTGCTCGCAGATGCAGCTGGAGTCGCCGTCGGTGGGTTGGTGCGCAATCCCGTCAGTGGGTCGGATGGCGTCGTACCCGTCCCGCACTCGTTGAAGGGAAGAATTTGGTATTGGTAGCTGGTGCCCGCTACAGCACTCGAATCATCCCAGGTGGTGCCACCGCCCGGAGGAACAGTGTGTTTTGGCACGAGATCTCGCAATACCTGGAAGCCGGTCAGCAAGTCCGGGACAGAGGGCCAGGTGATTCGGACCAGATCGCAGCGGCTCGTGGTCGCCGTCACACCGGTCGGTTTGGCCGGCGGGGCTCGGCGCGCTCCTGTGGTTGGGACCCGGTCGGATTCGCACGTAGAGTTCTCGGCAGAAACCTCGTAACTGTAGACGAAGCCGGCGAGCGGGGGAGAATCTTCGAAACTGGTCGAGCCGGCGATGGCCGTCCCGATGACCTCTCCTCCTCTGAGGATGTTGAATCGAATCTCATCTGCACTTCTGTCCTGCCACGTGATGAGGACGTGATTGCAATCGGAGAAGCTTCCCTGGGGAAACCCCGGCGGGGTCGGAGACAGGTCGGTCACCTGGATCGGATAGGGATGCTCGGGGGTGGTCAGCGTGGAAACATTGTCTCCGGCATCCTGGTCCACGGGGTTCTGGGCATAAGCCCCGATGAAGTTTATGCCGGAAATGCCGCACGGAACCGTGAGCGATCGCGTAGCCGTGAGAATCGGCATGACAGCGTCTCCGCCTTTGGCGGCCGGAAGACTAAGCGCCGTAGCACCAATCTGCGTGTCCGAAGAAGGCACGATACTCTGAAACTGAGAGAGGTAGAACTTGACCGTGTCCTGATACGCGATCGTGCCAAGGTTCTCGACTGTATACTCAACGGAGATAGACTGCTTGGAGGAGATGTATTGAGGTGCTGGGGGCAGCACCGGTTTGGCCTGCTTGTTGTAGTTCGACTTGAGTGCCCAGCCAAGCGCACGGACGTTCCACTCGTTTCCCGAGGCTGGGTAAAAGGTACGGACGCCGTTTCGGTCGTCTCCATGGAGATTCCAGAATGCCTGTCCGCCCCACGAGTACACACTATCCATCACGGCTACACGCGGCTCCCGCCCCTCCTCGCCATGGAATCCGACGGCATGACCCGCCTCGTGCCGCACGGCGAGCTCCAAGCTGAACACGCTGTATGGGGGAAACGAGTCCGGGTGCGATGTAGGCGAGTTCCAGTTGGCATTTCCGTTCAGCGAGATATCCGCTTCACGGTAGCTGGTTGTGCTCGGATACACGGCAAAGTCCGTGACACCCAGAACACGAGGATCGGTGATCGTACCAACGAACCCGATGGTGCTCAGCGTGTCAGTGTGGATGCTCGGGCTCACGTCAAGCGGGTTGGTCCAGTACCAGGTTAGGAAGCTTGACCCGGTAACAGTGCGCCACGAGTAGATCGCATTCTGAACCTGCTGCCACTCCGGCGTATTCGAGGGGAAGGTTGTTGGGGGGAGATTGAAGACGATCTCGTTGTTCGCCCAACGCCTCGTGTCAGAAGGCCCCGGGAATGCCGAGACGCAGTGCGTCAGGGACAACTGCGAGAGGAGAACTGGCGCTGCCAACCAATAGAGTTTCCGCACGTGAGCCCCCGGAATGGGCGGCGCTTACGGGGTCATGAGCCTTCGGATCTCGTTCAGGAATTGTGATTCCGACATTCGGGTGCCAGGATCCGAACCAGGGTCGAGAACGCGGACCACTGGCTCGCCCGTGATTACTAGGTGCTGAGAGCCGCGCACCCAATCCACTGGAGGGACGGAGTTGTTCCGCGCCGGGCGGTTTCCGGATCGCGGAATCGCTGTGCCAGTTGCATTCGATTGCTCGCGCGGGCGGTTGGACCTGTTAATAAGCGAATCCTTTCCACCGGGCCTACCTCGGCGAGGAGTGAACGGGAGGTCGATGGCGCTTGGTCGCGGACCAGCCTTGACATTTTCCCCCAGACTGGGCGAAACGATAACGAGCTTTCCGTTCTGGATCGAAACAATCTCGCGACCCCCACCGTCAAGCACAACCGGACGGCCTGTGCGCCGGTTCGGACGGACCGGAAAGAACCCTTGATTAAGCCCGATGATTGGGAGATACCGATTGCGCTCGGACCCTAGGTCCGTAGAATTGCACAGTAGAATGTACCTCGCTCCAGCGAGAAATTGCGGTTGGCCCTCAGTGACGATTTCGTCGTCCCCGACCTTGCCACCACTGAGCGTCAATTCCGTACGCACCGGGGCAGGATCCCCCTTGACCATGATCACATCCTTGAAGAGCACCTTTGTCACGATGGTCGTCCGTCCGGCGTTCCACTCAGATCGGATCGAAGCGACGGTTCCGGCAAAGATTACTTTAGCATCCTTCGCCAGGTTCGAGATATCTCCGGGAACCACCATCGACGCCGGGGCGAGGCGAGCTATCGCACAGCCAACCATGAGGACGATCAGGGCAGTGAATCGTGCGAGGACCGTGCAACACTGGGATTCTGCGACGCGTACCGATCGAGATCGGGAGCACGCCGATTCACTCGGCAGGTGCGGCGTCAGAGATGTGCGTATAAACGGTGCCGAGGCGTCAAATCGAGAAAGCATTGGTATAGACATTGTACGAGACCCCAGTTGGCAGGGAGCAGACGTAAGGCGAGGATCGACTGTCTCTCATGTATCCCGGCTCGGCAAAGAGCTGAGCACCCCTTGAGGGGCAACGGCACTGGGCACGGAGACTACGCGGAGCTTGGCCGCCAAATACATTGCCGGCAGGGCTCGCTGGAGTTGCCTCATTCTCGGGTTCAACGTACCCATCCGAACTCCAAGCTTCATTTAATCGATCCGTAGGCTTCCCCGTCTAGGCAGAAGCGTGAGCCGCACCACGCTAGGAACGATGCGCGCAGTCATTACCCTTGTCCATAGGCCGAAGGATAGGTTTTTGGTAGAGGCGGAGGGTATGATTCGAGCCTATATCTTCCGCCTTTTGGATACGTACCACGGGAACTCACTCCTCTGTATTTCGATCTCGAGCGATCAGCGTAAGTCGTTTAGTCCGCCCCGGATGCCGCTCCCCGACGTCCGAGCGTCTCCGCACGCCCGTCTTCTCCAATAAGTGGTGAACGTGCCCCTTCACGGTTCCAGGCTCGATGCCCAGCCGGGTAGCGATCTCCTTGTTCGTGAGCCTCTGCTCGAGCAGCCCGACGATCTCCGATTCGCGGACAGTGAGATGGGCCTGCTCTGGAGCGTTGGAACACCCACTTGCCGTGGTTCTCAGTCGCGCAACCAGTGCGGCTGTGATTCGTGGTGGAAGCCGCAGCTCTCCCCGCGTGGCTTCCCCCACAGCACTGACGAGATCGTCGCCCGAGGCACCGGGCAGAACGAATCCAGAAACCCCGGCTTCGAGCAGAGCGAGGAGCGCCACCTCGTTGTCTTCCGGCGCAAGCACAATGATTCGTGAGCGCGGTGTGGATGCGGTCAACTGTCGGACCACCTGGGCAGCGGACCCCGCAGGGAGGTCTACGAGCGCGATGTCGGGACGAAGGTGCGCGAGGCGCTCGAGGGATTCCTGATCGCCGACGCCGAGATCCACGACAATCAGCTGGCGGTGCCGGCTGAGACTCTGTACCAGGCTCTCGCGGTAGAAACGAACGTGTCCGACGACCGCCACAGTGAAGGATCCGTTGGAATTTGGGGGACGCCCTGAGCCCGAGTGTCTTGCGCTAGCCATCTTGCCGTCCTCCTCGCCGCTACAGAAAGCCGTCATGGCGCTTTGTTGGGACGCACCATCGGACGCAGTTCTACCTGGAGAGGGCGAACGAATTACGGTTGGAAAGGCAGAGTGTGGGGAATTTGGTGCCCCTCATGCATCCCGGCTCGGCGAAGAACTGGGCACCCCCTGAGAGGCAACACCAGTACGCTGCTCCTCCCCTGGTCCCCTAGTCAAGGTGAAAAGTAGGACCTCAAACGTCTCCCTCGCGTCTCACAGTGCGCCTCTCATTCAGAGGACGCACTTTGGGAATCCGCCCACGGTGGAGGCACTGAGGCGGGCACCCGCGATCTTTCTGTCGCTCTCAGAGAGGCAGAGAGGAAGAGAGCGGCATTCACACGTCCCTAGATGTGCGAAGCCCCGAGAGCATTCGCCCTCGGGGCTCCACTATCTCCAGACCCAGTTCGAACTGGGTTCGGGTCTGTAAGCTCCTGAGGTAGGATTCGAACCTACAACCCTCCGGTTAACAGCCGGATGCTCTACCATTGAGCTACTCAGGAATTCTTGGTGGGGAACAGCCCGCCAGCTCAAGCTGGTCGAGCGCGCAACCCACTGCTAATCAACAAGATATCGGCTTGCCGTTGGATAACTTGAGCCAATGATTCTACCGCAATCACTCCTCGGCAACAACCAGAACGCTGCGGGCGCAAAGGCCGACGCAGCGCTCGGCCGCCGCCAAACCGCCGCCCGACGCCCACGCACTCACCCCCGCCACCTCATCCTCGTTGGCTGAACAGGATCCCGCAGCACCCACTGCTTCATCTGCCGCATGTAGCCGGCGCGCCCGATCAAAGCGTCGAACGAGAAGAGAGCGATCCCATCGACGCCCATCCGACGCGCGCGGCGAATCTTCTCCGCGGCGTCGCGCGCGCTCTCATTATAAATAGCGATCCCCGCGTAGACGTGGCGCTCCGTGGGAATCGAGAGCGCGGCGCCGATCTGCCGCTCCACGACCGACGTGCTGGTTCCGTAGCACATGGGGATCGCGGCATCGATGATCCCTTCGCGGAGCCATGTGGGCCAATCCTGCTCGTATCGATTCAGCGCGGCCACCTGGTCCGCGATCACCGCGGCGGTCAGCTTGATGCTCCGCCCCGAGATATCCAGATCGTGCCTCAGGTCGCGCACCAGGTCCGTGATCTGATCCTTCTTCCACTGAATCCACCGTGCTCGCAAATCCGGAATCCGGTCGGCGCCGATCACTTCCAAGAACGTAGAGTCCGGATGGTCGATCTGCATGGGATCGACACCGAACTCCCTCTCGAACGCGGTCCGCGTCGCGGCGTCATAGCCGACGGTCGGCTCGGGATAACGGACGTAGTCGAGGTGGATCCCGTCGACGTCGTATCTCGTCACGATCTCCCGCACGATCTCGCGGAGATGGCGTCTCACCTCGGGATTTCCGGGTGCGAGGTACATCCCTTCCAGCTTCTGGTCCTCGAAATCCTCCGGGAGCATCTCCACCAGCCGCTGGCCATCGGCGCGGACCGAGATCCACTCCGGATGGGCGTTCACGACATGAAGCGGTGACCGCGGTGGCGCGCCGGCCGACCAGACCAGATAGACGTTGATCCAGGCTTGAACTTCGAGCCCGGCCGCGTGCGCGCGGCGGATGATTCGCTCGAGCGGATCGAAGTCGGGAGACGTGGCGCCGAGGTCCTCGGCGCGGGGCGTCAGGTCGGACCGGAAGTAGGCATCGCCGCGCCCGCGGACCTGCACCAGCAGCGTGTTGATGTTGAGCTGCGAGGCGACCTCGACCACCTGGTCGACGCGCCCGGGCGTGCTGATCGCGTGGCGCACGACCCAGAGGGCGCGGGTCTCCTCGCCGGCGGGAGGGGCGGCCGCAGCGAGCCTCACGGTGGCCGCCAGCCCCGCCAGGCTCAGCGTGACTAAGACCCCAATGAAAAACGCCGGCGCTCGACGCGCCGGCGTGGGCCGTTTCGTCACGTAATCGGTCGCGGCGTCAGTCGCCGCTTTTCCCTCGTTGGCGCCCGCGGGTTGTCGGCTTGGGAGCCATCGGAACGCCCTTCCTCCCGAACTTCTCTCCGCGCGACGGCCTGGGCGCGCGCTCCTTCTTCGGAGCCTCCGCGGTGGCAACAGAACCCTCGCCTTTAGCACCGCCTTCACCCTTCGCGGCCGCCTCGCCCTTCCCGGCCTTCGCCACCTTGCCGCCCGCCTTGGCAGCAGCTTTGGCTACCTTCGCGGCCTCCTCGGCCTCCTTGCGGAGCCGCTCTTTCAGCTCGGGCGACTTGACCAGCTCGAGAAGCGCGGTCTCCCCGGCGTCGCCGAGGCGCCGCCCAACCTTGATAATCCGCGTGTAGCCACCGTTCCGGTCGGCGTACCAGGGCGCCACCGTGCCGAACAGCTTCCGAACGACGTCATCGCCGTGCACGAACCGCGCGACGTGGCGCCGCGCGGCGACATCCCCCCGCTTCGCGAAGGTGATCATCCGCTCCCCGAGCCGGCGCGCCTCCTTGGCCTTGGCGACGGTCGTCTCGATCCGCTCGTGCTGAAAGAGCGAAGTGATCAAATTGCGGAGCAGCGCCTTCCGATGGGAGGACGTGCGGCTCAGCTTCCGATGGTCTTTGCGATGGCGCATGGCTTGGGATCCGTCCTTTATTGGCGCGCCAGCGGCGCGCCCAAACGCCGCTGTCTAAGCGGCCTCGATCTTCTCGCCGAGCTTGTACTTGCTCACGTCCATGCCGAAGCCAAGATTCATGCTCGCGAGGATGTCGGCGATCTCCTTGAGCGACTTCCGGCCGAAGTTCCGATACTTGAGCATCTCGCCCTCGGACTTCGTTACCAGGTCGCCGATGGTCTTGATGTTCGCGGCCTTCAAGCAATTGGATGACCGCACGGAAAGCTCCAGCTCCTCGACGCTCCGCTCGAGCAGCGTCTTGATGCGCAGGAACTCCTCGTCGACCTCCTCCTCGACCTCCTCGACGATCTCCTCCTCGAAATGCACGAAGAGGGCGAAGTGGTCCTTGAGGATCTTGGCGCCGTAGGCGAGCGCATCCGAAGGGATGATGCTCCCGTCGGTCCAGATCTCCAGCGTCAGCTTGTCGTAGTCGATCCGCTGCCCGATCCGGGTGTTCTCGACCTCGAAGTTCACCTTCGTGACCGGCGAGAACATCGAGTCGACCGGCAGCACGCCGATCGGCCGATCCTGGACCGCCTGGTTCTCCGCGGAAACGTAGCCGCGGCCGGGGCCCACCTCAACCTCGGCGCGGAACTCTCCGTCCTTGTTGAGCGTGGCGATGTGCATCTCGGGGTTCAGGACCTCGATGTCGGGGTCCGCCTTCAGGTCGCCCGCCTTGATCTCGTTCTTGCCGCGGGCGTCGAAGAGCGCCATCTTGGGCCCGTCGCTGTGAATCTTGAACCGCATCTGCTTCAAGTTGAGAAGGATCTCGGGCACGTCCTCCTTCAAGCCGGGAAGCGTCGAGAACTCATGCTGGACGCCCTCGATCTTGACGGCCGTGACGGCGGCGCCCGGCAACGACGAGAGGAGCACGCGCCGAAGCGCGTTCCCCAGCGTCACGCCAAAGCCGCGCTCGAGAGGCTCGATCGTGAATTTTCCGTAGCGATTGGTCGAGGTCTTCTCATCGGCCTCGACATTCTTCGGCATCTGCAGATTCTTCCACTTCATCTTATCTATTCCCTCCTTAAGACCCGGGGCCTTTCGGCACGCGCTCCATCTGGCTCGCGCCCTTTCGGCCGCCTCGGGTTACTTCGAGTAAAGCTCGACGATGAGCTGCTCGGAGACCTTGGTCGGAATGTTTCCGCGTGTCGGGTACTCGAGTAGTCGCCCCGAGAGCTTCTCGGCGTCGAGGCTGAGCCAGCTCATCATCTCGCGGCTCTTGCTGGCCTCGAGCGACGCCTGGATCGCGACGGAATCCTTGCTCCCGGGACGGACGCGAATCTCATCGCCCACCCGCACCGAGAACGAAGGAATGTCGACGATGTGTTCGTTGACCGTGAAATGGCGGTGCCGCACCAGCTGGCGCGCGGCCGATCGGGATGGGGCGAACCCAAGCCGGAAGACCAGGTTGTCCAGCCGGCGCTCGAGCGCCAGCAAGAGATTCTGGCCGGTCACGCCCTTTTGATGCTCCGCCTTCGCGAAGTAGTTCCGGAACTGCGCCTCCAGGACACCATAAATCCGGCGGGTCTTCTGCTTCATCCGAAGCTGCACGCCGTATTGCGTCTCCTTGGGGCGCCGATCCTTGCCGTGCTCTCCGGGCGCGTACCCGCGCCTCTCGAACGCGCATTTCTCGGTGAAGCAGCGCGTACCCTTGAGGAAGAGCTTCTCTCCCTCCCGGCGGCAGAGCCGGCATTTTGCTTCGCGATAAGTCGCCATATCGTTGCTTTAAACCTCCTTCAGCTAGACGCGCCGCCGCTTCGGCGGCCGGCAACCATTGTGCGGAATCGGGGTGACGTCCTTGATGGCCGAGATCTCCAACCCGGCCGCCTGGAGCGATCGGATCGCGGCTTCGCGACCCGCTCCCGGACCCTTCACCCACACCTCTACCTTCTTGAGTCCGAGCGAGAGCGCCTCCTTCGTCGCCGCCTCGGCCGCGATCTGAGCGGCGAAGGGCGTGCTCTTGCGCGAGCCCTTGAACCCAACCTTGCCGGCGCTGGCCCAGGACACCGTGTGCCCGTCCATGTCGGCGATGGTCACGATCGTGTTGTTGAACGTCGATTGGACGTGGGCGATTCCGTTAATCCCCACCTTCCGCTCGCGCTTCTTCTTCGGCTTCGGCGTTGCCGTCGGTACCGCCGGTGCCCCTTGCTGTTGCTGTTGCTCGGCCACTAATTACTCTCCTTTGCGATCGCTCGCGTTTCCGATCAACCCGCCGGCTTCGGCGCCGGCCTCTTCGCCGCGACCGCTACCTTGCGGACCGCGCCTGCCGTCTTCTTGGGTCCCTTGCGCGTCCGCGCGTTGGTGCGTGTGCGCTGCCCTCGAGCCGGGAGGTTCTTCCGATGGCGCAGCCCGCGATAGGCGCCGATGTCCATCAAACGCTTGATCGACATCGCCACCTCGCTGCGGCGCGCTCCCTCCACCTTGAACTGGCTCTCGATCACCTGGCGGAGCTTGGTGACCTCCTCCTCGGCGAGCGCCTTCACCCGCGTATTCGCGTTCACCCCCGTGAGGTGGATGATCTTCCGCGCGGACGAGGGGCCGATGCCGAAGATGTAGGTCAGCCCAATCACGATTCGTTTGTCGTTCGGCAAATCGACACCGGCGATACGAGCCAAAACGTTCCTCCTGTCCCTAGCCCTGGCGCTGCTTGTGGCGCGGATTCTTACAGATGATCCGAACCACGCCCTTGCGCCGGACGACCTTGCAGTTGTCGCAGATCCGCGTAACCGAAGCTTTGACCTTCATGGCTCTTCCGTTCCTATTTGTAGCGGTAGATGATGCGCCCGCGGGTGAGATCGTAGGGCGACAGCTCCACCGTGACCTTGTCCCCGGGCAGGATCTTGATGAAATTCATCCGCATCTTGCCCGAGATGTGGGCGAGGACCCTGTGTCCATTCTCCAGCTCGACGCGGAACATCGCGTTGGGCAGGGGCTCGATGACCGTCCCCTCGACCTGGACGCCCTCTTCTTTCGCCATTCTTACCTAATCCGCCTCAACCAGTGACAGCACCTCCGGCCCGTTCGGGCCGATCGCGACGGTATGCTCGAAGTGGGCTGAGATCTTCCGGTCCACCGTGACCACCGTCCATTGGTCGGCGAGCGTCACGACATCCGCTCCGCCGGCATTCACCATCGGTTCGATCGCGAGCGCCATCCCCTCCTCGAGCCGGGCGCCTTCCCCCGGCCGTCCGTAGTTGGGGACCTGCGGGTCCTCGTGAAGCTCCCGGCCGATGCCGTGCCCCACGAGCGCCCGCACAACCGTGAAACCGCTCGCTTTCGCCTCCCGCTCGATCGCGGCCGAGATGTCGGAGATTCGCCCGCCTTCGCGCGCCTGGGCGATCCCTTTTGCGAGCGCCCGCTCGGTCGTCTCGAGCAGCCGCACCGCCTCGGCCGATACCTTCCCCACCGGGAAGGTCCGCGCGGCATCTCCGTACCAGCCCTCGCGGCGCACGCCGATGTCGAGCGAGATCACATCCCCCTCGCGGAGGACCCGCTTCGCGCTCGGGATCCCGTGCACCACTTCCTCGTTCACCGAGGCGCAGATGCTGGCGGGATACCCGCGGTAGCCTTTGAACGCCGGCTCTCCGCCCATGTCGCGGATGAACTTCTCGGCGATCTGATCCAGCTTCAGCGTCGTCACCCCGGGCCGGATTTCCCCTTCCAGCATCCGGAGACACTTTCCGACGATCTGCGCGCTCTCGCGGATCCCGGCGACTTCATTCAGGGTGTTGATCCGTATCATCGTTTGGATGCGGTCCCGCCTCTCAGGCAGCGACCTTTCCTACAGCCTTCTCGATCAAGGCAAAGACTTTGTCCGGCGTCCCCGACGCGTCGATGTTCTGAAGCACCCCGTTTCGCCGGTAGTACTCGACGAGGGGTCTCGTCTCGTTCTCGTACACCTCGAGCCGCGTGCGCACCGTCGCCGGCTGATCGTCCGCACGCTGCTTCAATGCGTTCCCGCACCGGTCGCAGACGCCGGGGACCTTGGGCGGCGCCGACTTCAAGTTATAGATGGCGCCGCATTCGCCGCAGAGCCACCGGTCTTTGAGTCTCTCCACCACCGTCTCCGCCGGGATGACCAGGTTCAGCACCCGATCGACCTTCTGATCCCCGAGGAGCCGGGACAGCCCGTCGGCCTGCGCGGTCGTGCGCGGAAAGCCGTCCAGGATGAAGCCCTTCCTCGCGTCGCCCATCCGGAGACGCGTCTCGATTAAGCCGAGCACCGTATCGTCCGCGACCAGGCGGCCCGCCTTGACGTCGGCTTGCGCCGCCATCCCCAAGCTCGTCTCCTGCGCGATCGCCTCGCGGAGGATGTCCCCCGTCGAGATGAGGGGCGTCCCCAGCTTTTCCGAGAGGCGCTTCCCGTGCGTTCCCTTGCCGCTGCCGGGCGGACCGAGGAGCACGATCCGCATCAGCTACGCCCCCGCATCAACAACGCTCCCGCATCAGCGCCGCCCACGCATCTTTCCGTGGGTCACGAAGCCCTCGTAGTGGCGCATGATCAAGTGCGACTCGATCTGCTGCAGGGTGTCGAGCGCGACGCCCACCACAATCAGGACGCTGGTGCCGCCGAAATAGAACGGCACGTTGAACCGCCGGATCAGGATGTCCGGGAGCACGGCGATCAACGCCAGGAAAACCGCTCCGGGGAGCGTGATCCGCGAGAGAATGCGGTCGATGTACTCGGCAGTCTTCCGGCCGGGGCGAATTCCCGGGACGAACCCGCCGTACTTCTTCATGTTGTCCGCCATATCGATCGGATTGAGCACGATCGCCGTATAGAAATAGGTGAAAAAGATGATCGTCAGCGAATAGACGACGACGTAGACCCAGGTCCCGTGCGCGAACAGGCCCGCAATGCCCTGGATCGCGGCGTTCCCGTGAAAATAGATCGCCAGCGTGCTCGGGAGCATGATCAACGACTGCGCGAAGATGATCGGGATCACGCCCGCCGTGTTCACCCGAAGCGGGATGTGCGTGCTCTGACCGCCGTACATCTTGCGCCCCACGACCCGCTTCGCGTACTGGACCGGGATCTTTCGCTGCGCCTGCGTCATGGCCACGACCGCCGCGATGACGCCGACCATGATCGCCACCATGAGCGCGGCCACGATCGGAGATAGCGTCCCGACGCGGAGCGCGCGGATCGAGTTGATGATGTCGGCCGGGAACCGGGCCACGATGCCGATGAAGATGATCAGCGAGATCCCGTTCCCGATCCCCTTGTCGGTGATCTGCTCGCCGAGCCACATGATCATGATCGTGCCGGCCGTCTGGGTGATCATCGTCATGAGCTGAAACCCGAATCCCGGATGCGGGACGACCGGGACGCCGGCCGAGCCCATCGACTCCAAGAACTTCGCGAACGCCAGCGACTGCATCGCGGCCAACGCGACCGTGCCGACACGCGTGTACTGCGTGATCTTCTTCCGGCCTTCCTCCCCCTCCTTCTGCAGCTTCTCGAAGTAGGGGATCACCGCGCCCAGGAGCTGGAAAATGATCGAGACCGAGATGTACGGCATGATCCCGAGCGCGAACACGGTCGCCTTCTGGAAGCTCCCGCCCACGAACAGGTCGTAGAGACCAAAGAGCGAGTTCGCCTGGCTGGCGAACGCGGAGACCAGCGCCTCGCTGTTCACTCCGGGGGTGGGCACGTGCCCGCCCAGCCGGTAGACGCATAGGAGAGCGACCGTGAAGAGGACCCGGCGCTTCAGCTCCGGGATCCGGAATATGTTTTGTAGTTTCTCGAACATGTCCCTCGCTTAGCCCTTTGACTCTTTACGTTCTTTCTTCTCGTGGCGCGGCCGGTAGACCCGGGGGGTCGGGAGCGTGATCGTCCCGCCCGCCGCCTCGATCTTCGTTCGCGCGGAGCCGCTGACGGCGTCCACCGTCACGGCGAGCGCGGCCTCGATCTCGCCCATCCCGAGAACCTTCACCGGGAGGTCGCTCCGGTCGATGAGCCGCTTCTTGAGAAGGCTCTCGCGGGTCACGGCCTCCCCTTTCGCGAATCGCGAGAGGGCCGCCACGTTCACGACCTGGAACTCGACGCGGCTCGGGTTCCGGAAGCCGACCTTCGGGAGGCGCCGCTGAATCGGCATCTGCCCGCCCTCGAACCAGCGGGCCACCTTGCCGCCGCTCCGCGCGCGCTGACCCTTGTGGCCGCGGCCCGCGGTGCCGCCGAGACCGGACGCAGGGCCAAGGCCGCGCCGCTTCCGGTCGCGCGTGGCCCCCTTCGCCGGCTTGATCTGTCCGATTCTCATTCCGCGGCCCTCCTCGGCGCGGCCCGCTTCGTCTTCCTCGCCGCGGCCCGCTTCGGCTTTCCGGCTGCCGCGCGCTTCGACCGCGCCGCCGCCTTGCGCCGCGGCTTGGCCGCCGGCCGTTGCCGTGTCCCGGCCGCTTCGTCGGGCGCGCCCTCGACGGGCGCCGCGTCGACGCGAACCAGGTAGCTCACCTGCGCGACCATGCCCCGGATCTGCGGCGTGTCGTTGTGAATGACCGAATGGCGGGGGCGGCGCAGACCCAACGCCTCGAGCGTCCGCTTGTGCTTTTCCAAGCACCGGATCTTGCTCCGCTCCTGCGTGATTCTAATTTGTGACATCGGCCTCCACCACCTTGCGCCGGATTCCCAAGAGCTCGTCCACCGTCTTCCCGCGGAGCGCCGCGACCTCGCTGGCCCTCCGGAGGCCCTGCAGCCCCGCGACCGTGGCCTTCACCACGTTATGCGGGTTGCTCGAGCCGAGCGACTTCGTGAGCACGTCCTGGATCCCCGCGGCCTCGAGGACGGCGCGGATGGCGCCTCCCGCGATGACGCCGGTACCCGGGGTCGCCGGCCGCATGAAGACCCGGCCCGCCCCGAAATGACCGATCACCTGATGGGGGATCGTCGTGCGGCGGAGCGGCACATCGAACATCCGCTTCTTGGCCGATTCGCCCGCCTTGCGGATCGCGTCGGCGACCTCGTTCGCCTTCCCCAATCCAACGCCCACCCTGCCCTTTCCGTCTCCGACGGCAACGATGGCGTTGAAGCTGAAGCGGCGTCCGCCCTTCACGACTTTCGCGACTCGATTGACGTGGATGACCCGCTCGATGAACTCCGAGTCGGTCTGCTGCATTCCGCGTCCACGCATTCCTTGATGGGCCATGAATTCTCCTAAAAGGTGAGACCGCCCTCGCGGGCTCCGTCAGCGACCGCCTTGACGCGGCCGTGGTAGAGGTAACCGCCGCGGTCGAAGCAGACGCGGTCGATGCCCGCGGCCTTGGCCTTCGCGGCGATGGCCTTGCCGACGATCTTGCCCGCCGCCACCTTGCCCTTCGCCGTCTTGACGTCGGGGGCGAGCCCCTTGTCCAGGGAGGAAACGGTCATGATCGTGCGGCTGGCCAGATCATCGACCAGCTGCGCGTAGATGTGGTTCAGGCTGCGATAGACGCAGAGGCGTGGACGCTCCGCCGTTCCCTTGACCTTCTTGCGGATCCGGATGTGGCGACGCTCCCGTCCCTTGAGTCTTGGTGTGGCGCTCGATTTCATCGTTCGATTCCCATCTCGCTTGGGTCGTGGCTCCGGGCCTACGCCGTCTTGCCGCCCGCGGCCTTGCCCGCCTTGCGCCGGATGTACTCCCCGGCGTACTTGATTCCCTTGCCCTTGTACGGCTCCGGTGGGCGGAAGCCGCGAATGTTCGCGGCGACCTGTCCGACCAGCTCCTTGTCGAATCCGTTCACGGTGAGCTTCGTCGGCCCGTCGAGCTGGATCGAGATCCCGGTCGGCGGATCAAACTCGATCGGGTGCGAGTAGCCGAGCTGGAGCGTGAGCTTCTTCCCGCTCAGCTGCGCCCGGTATCCCGTGCCCGTGATCTCGAGCGCCTTCGAGAACCCCTGTGTCACGCCCAGGACCATGTTCGCGATCAGCGCCCGCGTCGTGCCGTGGAGCGCCAGCGCCTGCTTGCCGCCGCCTACCTGGCTCACCGTGATCGTCTTGGGCTCCAGCGCCACCTCGACGCCGTGCCCGATCGTGAACTGGAGCTCGCCCTTCGGCCCCTTGACGCGGATCGTCCCTCCCTCCCGGCCCACCTGGACCCCGGACGGAATGTCGATCGGCTTCTTTCCTACTCGTGACGGCATGGTCGGCTCCTACCAGAGGCGGCAGAGGTACTCGCCGCCGAGCCCCTCATCGCGCGCTTCCTGATCGGTCATGATTCCCGAGGGCGTCGAGATGAGCGCCGTGCCGAGGCCACCCTGAACCTTGGGGACTTCGTGACGCCGGATGTAGACGCGGCGGCCCGGCTTGCTCACCCGCTCGATGCCCTGAATGACGGGGCGGTCCTTCTGGTCGTACTTCAGATAGATGCGCAGAAGGCCCCGCTTCTTGTCGTCGATCGACTTGTAATTATTGATGTACTTCTCCCGCAGAAGAACGCGCACGACCTCCGCCTTCGTCTTGGAGGTGGGCACGTCCACCTTCTTGTGCTTCGCCTTGCAGGCGTTGCGGATGCAGGTCAATAGGTCCGCAATGGGATCGCTAACCGACATGGTCTCCCTTCACTCGTTGGGCTTTCGCCCGGGCTCCTACCAGCTCGCCTTCACCACGCCCGGGATCTGGCCTAGCAGGGCAAGCTCCCGGAAGCAGATGCGGCAGAGCGCAAAGTCCCGCAAGAATCCGCGGGGCCGGCCGCACCGGTGGCAGCGGTTGTAGCGGCGCACCTTGAATTTGGGCGTCCGCTTCCATTTCTCTACGATCGACTTCTTGGCCAAAATCGCTCCTCCGGCGCTTTGCGGCGCCCTAGCGCTGTGGCTGGCGGAAGGGCATGTTCAGGAGCCTCAAGAGCTCCTGCCCTTCCTCGTCGGTCTTGGCCGACGTGACGAAGGTGACGTCCATCCCCCGGATCTTGTCGACCCGGTCGTAGTTGATTTCCGGAAAGATGATCTGCTCCGTGAGACCGATCGTGTAATTCCCCCGACCGTCGAAGGAGCGCATCGGAACGCCGCGGAAGTCGCGGATTCGCGGCAGCGCCACGTTCACGAGACGGTCGTAGAATTCGTACATCCGAGCGCCGCGCAGGGTCACCATGCAGCCGATCGGCTGGCCCTCGCGGAGCTTGAAGTTCGCGATCGACTTCTTCGCGCGCCGAAGCGCGGCCTTCTGGCCCGTGATTGCGCCCAGCTCGATCGCGGCGGTGTCGAGCATCTTGACGTTTTGGAGCGCGTCGCCCACCCCCATGTTCACCACGATCTTCCGAAGCCGTGGCGCCTGCATGGGGTTCTTGTAGCTGAAGCGCTTGACCAGCTCGGGGAGCACGTTCTTCTCGTAGTGCTCCTTGATCCGCGGGACGCGCGCGGGCGGCTCGGCCTCCGCGATCGTCGGTCCGGCGGCCGCGCCGGCGTCTCTGCCCTTGCCCTTGCTCTTCTTGCCCTCGCCCTTCGCCTTCGCCTTCGCATCGGCTCCGGGGACCTTGGGCTTCGCCTCGCCTTTGGGCTTCGCTTCCTTCTTCTCTTTCTTTTCCTTTTCGTCGGCCATCAGTTCACTCTCGGAATCGTTTCGCCGCAGTGGGCGCAGTAGCGCTCGCGCTTGCCGTCGGACGCGTCCTTCACGGTGACCCGCCGGCCGACCTGGCACTTCGGGCAGAGGTGCATCACGTTCGAGACGTGCACCGGGGCCTCCTTCTCGAGGATCCCGCCCTGCCGGGTCTGGCTGCGCGGCTTGGTGTGTCGCTTCACAAAGTTCACCTTCTCGACGATGAGCCGTTCCTCGCCGCGCAGGACCTTGAGGATCCTGCCCGACTTGCCCCGGTCGTCGCCGGAGATGACGATCACTTGGTCGTTCCTGCGAAATTGATGCGGCATCGTGCCCCTCAGATCACTTCCGGCGCGAGGGAGATGATCTTCATGAACTCCCGCTCGCGAAGCTCGCGCGCCACGGGGCCGAAGATGCGGGTCCCCTTGGGCTCCTTCTGGTCGTCGATCAGGACGGCCGCGTTCTGGTCGAACCGGATGTAGCTGCCGTCCTTCCTACGGACTTCCTTGACGGTCCGGATGAGCACCGCCTTGTGGACGTCCCCCTTCTTCACGGCCGCCCCGGGGAGCGCGTCCTGGATCGACACGACGATGATGTCGCCGAGCCGGCCGTACCGCTTCCGGGTGCCGCCCAGGACCTTCACGACGCGTGCGACGCGTGCGCCGGAATTGTCCGAGATCGCGATAATGCTGCGTGGTTGAACCATGGTTCCGCCGTTCTCCTCCCCGTCCCCGTCAGCGCTCTACGCGCTGGACGAAGTCGAGAAGCCGCCAGCGTTTGTCCTTGCTCAAGGGGCGCGTCTCCATGAAGCGGATCGTGTCCCCCACCTTGCATTCGTTCTTCTCGTCATGGACTTTGAACCGGTTCCGACGGCGGACGTACTTGCCGTAGGTCTCGTGCTTCACCAGGCGCTCGATCGTGACGACGACGGTCTTCTTCATCGAATCACTCACGACCTTCCCGGTCATCACCTTCCGCTTGCCGCGGCTCGCCGCCTCGTTCTCGATCACGCCTTGACCTCTACCGAGCCGGGAAGCTTGCGAATGCCCTTCCGGTGCTCGGTCAAAATGGTTCGGAGCCGCGCGACGTCGCGCCGCTTCTCGCGGATTGAAACCGGGTTCTGGAGCTGGCGCATCGAATTGCGGAACCGAAGATTGAAGAGTTCCTCGGTCAGCTCCTTGATCTTCACGAGGATCTCTTCTTCATTCATGTCTCGAATCTTCTCCGCTTTTAAGGTGCGCATTCCTAGCTCCCCGCCAGATCGTGCCGCTCGACGAACTTCGTCTTGATCGGCAGCTTGCTCGCGCCCAGCCTCATCGCCTTCCGCGCGAGCTCGTTGCTGATCCCCTCCAGCTCAAACAGGACGCGGCCCGGCTTCACCACCGCGACCCAGAACTCGGGCGCGCCCTTGCCCTTGCCCATTCGCGTCTCCGCCGGCTTCACCGTCACCGGCTTGTCCGGGAAGATCCGGATCCACATCTTGCCGCCGCGCTTGATGAAGCGCGTGATCGCAACGCGGGCCGCCTCGATCTGGCGATTCGTGATCCAGGCCGGCTCGAGGGCCTGAAGCCCGAACTCGCCGAAGGCGACGGTCGAGCCCGTGTAGGCCTTCCCTTTCCGGCGCCCGCGCATCTGCTTCCGATGCTTGACGCGCTTTGGTACGAGCATGCCCTGCTCCCGTTAAGCGGTCTTGCCGTGAGCCGCGGCGGCGGCAACCTCGGCCGCCTCCCGCTTCGGCAGGATCTCGCCCTTG
The DNA here is from genome assembly GCA_005893305.1 of Candidatus Eisenbacteria bacterium. Lineage (NCBI taxonomy): Bacteria > Candidatus Eiseniibacteriota > Candidatus Eiseniibacteriota bacterium. The sequence continues at coordinate 159,499 of VBOZ01000009.1, forward strand.
AAGATCCAAACCTTTACGCCCACCGTCCCGTAAATCGTCCGGGCGGTGGAGCGCGCGAAATCGATGTCGGCGCGCAGCGTATGGAGCGGCACCCGCCCGTCGCGGTAGCTCTCGGTGCGGGCCATTTCGGCGCCGCCCAACCGGCCGGAGCAGACGATGCGTACGCCGCCGGCGCCCGACCGCATGGTCGACGCGATCGCCTTCTTCATCGCGCGGCGGAACGAGACGCGCTGTTCCAGCTGGCGCGCGACGTGCTCGCCGACCAGCGTGGCGTCCATGTCCGGCTTCTTCACCTCGTCGATGTTGAGGAAGATCTCCTTCTTCGTGATGTGCTGGAGCTCGTCCCGGAGCTGGTCGACCTGCTGGCCGCGCCGGCCGATCACCAATCCCGGCCGCGCGGTCGAGATGTTGATCGTGACTTTCGAGACCGCTCGCTGGATCACGATGCGGGAGATCCCCGCCTGCGAGAGCCGCTTCTTCAGGTATTTCCGGATGAAGATGTCCTCTTCCAAAAGCTTCGCGTAGTCCTTGCGCGCGAACCAGCGCGAGTCCCACGTAAAGATGATGCCGAGGCGCATCCCGATCGGATTGGTTTTCTGACCCACTACTTCGCCTCCTTCGACTTCTTCGCGGTGCGCCCCTTGGGTTCCGCCTTCTTGGTCTCAGCCTTCTTCGGCTCGGCCTTCTTGGCCGCGGGCTTCTTCGCGGCCGACTTCTTCGCCGCGGGAGCAGCGGGCTCGGCGATCTTAGCGCCCGGCTTCGATTCCGCGGGCCTCGCCGGCGCCTGCCGCGGCGCCACGCGTCGGGCCCGGCGTGCCGTCGCCTCGTCCTCCTCCGAAACCTCGCCTTCCACGATGACCGTGATGTGGCAGGTCTTCTTCAAGATCGGAGTCGCGCGGCCCTGAGCACGCGGCAGGAACCGCTTCATCGTCGGTCCCGCCCCCGCCACCGCCATCTTCACGCGAAGCTCCTCGACGTTGATCTTCCCCTCCATCGCCACAGCGTTCGCCACGGCCGACTTCACGACCTTGCCGATCACCCGGGCGACGTGCTTCGGGGTGAAATCGAGAATCTCGGTGACCTGGTCCACGCGCTTTCCGCGGATCAGCTGCAGCACTTGATCCGCCTTCCGGGGCGTGACCCTCACGTATCGCGCGATCGCTTTCGCTTCCATTTCGTCCCTCGGGCGCGGCTTACTTCGGAGGACCGGAGCCGGGACCGCTGCCCGGTCCGGCCGCCGCGGCCGCGGCCGCGACCTTCTCCACGTGGGAGCCGTGCCCGCGGAAGATCCGCGTCGGCGCGAACTCGCCAAGCTTGTGTCCGACCATGTTCTCGGTGATGTAGACCGGGATGAACTTGTTCCCGTTGTGCACCGCGAGGGTGTGCCCGACAAACTCGGGCGAGATGGTCGACCGGCGCGCCCAGGTCTTGAGGACGCGGCGCTCGTTCATCCGGTTCATGCCCTCGAGCTTCTTCAGAAGCTTCGCGACGACGTACGGACCCTTCTTGACCGAACGGCTCATGTGGTCTGCTTGCTCCTCTACGTCTGCTTCCGCCGCCGGACGATCAGACGGTCGGAGAGCTTCCGCTTACGGGTCTTCTTTCCCTTGGCCAATTGGCCCCAAGGCGAGCACGGATGCCGTCCGCCCGAGGACTTTCCTTCACCGCCGCCCATCGGATGGTCGACGGGGTTCATCGCCACGCCGCGCACGCTGGGCCGGCGGCCCAGCCACCGCGACTTTCCGGCCTTTCCGATCACGATGTTCTGATGATCCTCGTTCCCGACCATCCCGATCGAGCAGATGCAGACCACCGGCACCTTGCGCATCTCGCCGGAGGGAAGCCGAAGCTGCGCGTAGTCGCCCTCGCGCGCCATCACCTGGCAGAACGTTCCGGCGCTGCGGCTCAGCTGCCCGCCCTTTCCGGGAATCAGCTCCACGTTGTAGACGAACGTTCCCAGCGGCACCGCGCTCAAGGGCATCGCGTTCCCGGGCTTCACTTCGGAGTCCGCCCCCGCCGTCACCGTGTCCCCGACGTGGAGCTGCTGGGGGGCGATGATGTAACGCTTCTCGCCGTCCGCGTAGTGGAGGAGGGCGATCCGGGCGCTTCGGTTCGGGTCGTACTCGATGTGCGCGACCTTGGCCGGAATCCCTCTCTTGTCCCGCTTGAAGTCGACGATCCGGTACTTCTTCGGAAAGCCGCCTCCCCGGAGCCACGAGGAGATGTGGCCGCGGTTGTCGCGACCGCCGGTCTTCTTCAGCTTCTCGGTCAAGCTCGGCTCGGGGCGCGATCGCGTGATCTCGTCGAACGACGCGACCGTCCGGAACCGTTGCGCCGGTGTGAGCGGCCTGAATTTGCGAAGTGCCATCGGCTATACCTGCTCGAAGAGCTCGATCGTCTGCCCCTTCTTCAGGGTCACGACCGCCTTCTTCCAATCGGGTCTATGTCCCGCGTACCGGCCCATCCGCTTCGGCTTGCCGTGCACGCGTAGGGTCCGTACCGATTCGACCTTCACCGGGAAGATCGCCTCGATCGCCTGCTTGATCTCGATCTTGTTCGCGTCGCGCGCCACTTCGAAGAGGTAGCCGTTCTCCTGCTCGCGAAGCCGGGTACCCTTCTCGGTGATCAGCGCGCGGTGGACGATGGTGCGCGAATCGCGGCTCATGCGCTCAGTCGCTCCGTCAGGCTCTTGAGACCGCCCTCGGTCAAGACGAGGCAGTCGCACTTCATGAGCGCGTAGGTGTTGAGCGTGTTGCTCTCCGTCGTCTCGACACGCTCCAAATTGCGGGAGGACTTGAGAAGCGTCTCACCCGTCCGATCGAATACCCAGAGGATCTTCTTTCCTTCGAGTCCCACCTTCTTCAAGAGCTCGGCCACCGGCTTCGTCTTCGGCTCCTTGAGCTCGGGCGCCTCCACGATCACCACGTTGTCTTCCCGGGCCCGCACCGACAGGGCGCCCAGGAGCGCCGAGCGCCGGGCCTTCTGGTTCATGCGCGTCGTGTAGTCGCGCTGCTTCGGCCCGAAGGCGACGCCGCCGCCCGGCCAGAGGGGCGACGTGTTCGAGCCCGACCGCGCCCGCCCCGTCCCTTTCTGCTTCCATGGCTTCCGTCCGCCGCCGCTCACCAGAGCGCGGTTCTTCGCGGCCGCCGTGCCCTGGCGCTGATTCCCGAGGTGGCTCTTCACCGCCTCCCAGATCAGGTGCTCGTTGACCGGGGCCTCGAAGATCGCGGCCGGCAGGTCGACCGTGCCGTGCTGCTTGCCGTCGCTTCCGTATTTGCGCGCCTTGGCCATCTCGTTATCCGTTCTTCCGGATGAGGACGGTGCCGTTCGGATGACCGGGTACGCAGCCTCTCAGCCAGATCAAGTTCTGGTCCGGGTCGACGCCGATCACGTCCAGGTTCCTGACCGTGACGCGCGCGCCGCCCATGCGCCCCGGGAGGCGCTTCCCCTTGACGACGCGGCTGGGATAGGCGCTCGCGCCGATCGAGCCGGGCTGCTTGTGAGTGGTGCATCCGTGGGTGGCGCGCCCCGCCGTGAAATGATGGCGGCGCACGACGCCCGCGAACCCACGCCCTTTCGACACTCCGACGACGTCGACTTTGACGCCGACCTCGAAGAGCGCGACGGTGAGCGTCTGGCCGATCTCGTAGGCCGAGGGATCCTCGACGCGGATCTCGCGAAGCATCCGAAGGCCCGCGGCCTTGTGCTTCTTCATGTGGCCCTGCAGCGCCTTTGGAATCAGCTTCTCCCGACGCTTCCCGAATCCGATCTGGACCGCGGCGTAGCCGTCCGTCTCGGACGTCTTCACCTGGACCACCGGGCAGGGGCCCGCCGAGAGAATGGTCACCGGAACAACGTGTCCCTTCTCGTCGTAGACCTGGCTCATTCCGATTTTCTGCGCGAGCAATCCGATCATGGGCGTCCCCGGTTAGAGCTTGATCTCGATGTCCACGCCGGCCGGCAGATCGAGCTTCATCAGCGCGTCGATCGTCTGCGGCGTCGACTTCACGATATCGATGAGACGCTTGTGCACCCGGATCTCGAACTGTTCCCGGGATTTCTTGTCCACGTGCGGGGAGCGGAGCACGGTGTAGACGGACCGCTGCGTGGGCAGCGGGATCGGTCCCGCCGTCCGCGCGCCGGTCCGCTTGGCCGTGCGTACGATCTCGCCCGCCGACTGGTCGAGGACCGCGTGGTCGTACGACCGAAGGCGGATGCGGATGCGCTGGCCGGGAGCGGTCCCGGCCATTACTCGGTGACCTCGGCGACGACGCCGGCGCCCACGGTCCGGCCACCCTCGCGAATGGCGAACCGAAGCTCCTTCTCCATCGCGATCGGCGTGATCAACTCGATCGCCAACTCCACGTTATCCCCAGGCATCACCATCTCCCGACCCTCCGGCAACGTCGCCACCCCAGTCACGTCCGTCGTCCGGAAGTAAAACTGTGGCCGATACCCATTGAAGAACGGCGTGTGCCGGCCCCCCTCTTCCTTCGTCAGGATGTACGCGCTCCCCTTGAACTTCTTGTGCGGCGTGATGCTCTTCGGCCACGCCAGCACCATCCCCCGCTCCAACGCCTCCTTGTCAATCCCACGTAGGAGCAACCCCACGTTGTCCCCAGCCTGCGCGTCATCCAACAGCTTGCGGAACATCTCCACCCCCGTCACCACCGTCTCCCGCGTCTCCCGCAAGCCGATGATCTCCACCTTGTCCCCTACCTTCACCTTCCCCCGCTCCACCCGCCCCGTCCCCACCGTCCCACGCCCCGAGATCGAGAACACGTCCTCCACCGGCATCAAAAACGGCTTGTCCACCGCCCGCTGCGGCGTCGGGATGTAGCTGTCCACCGACTCCATCAGCTTCAAAATCGCCTCGTTCGCCTTCGCATCCTTCCCCGCGGCGTCCATCGCCACCTTCGCCGACCCCCGTACCACCGGGATGTCGTCCCCAGGGAACTCGTACTTCTTCAAGAGCTCGCGGATCTCCAACTCCACCAAATCCAAAAGCTCCGGATCGTCCACCATGTCGCACTTGTTCATGAACACCACGATGTACGGCACCCCCACCTGACGCGCCAAAAGCACGTGCTCCCGCGTCTGAGGCATCGGACCGTCCGCCGCCGACACCACCAAGATCGCCCCGTCCATCTGCGCCGCTCCCGTGATCATGTTCTTCACGTAGTCCGCGTGACCCGGGCAATCCACGTGCGCGTAGTGGCGCTTGTCCGTCTCGTACTCCACGTGCGCCGTCGCGATCGTGATCCCACGCTCCCGCTCTTCCGGCGCGTTGTCGATCGAACCGTAGTCCCGCACCGCGATCTTCGGATTCTTCTGCGAC
>VBOZ01000010.1:0-3302 GCA_005893305.1 Candidatus Eisenbacteria bacterium
CCGGAGCAGGGCCTGATCGCGCCGGGCGGCTTCTACCCCGGGGCCGATTCCCACAGCCGCGCCTACGGGGCGTACGGCGCCGTGGGAATCGGCGTCGGCAGCACGACGCTCGGCTTCGGGTGGGCGACCGGCTACATCTACGTGACGGTGGCGAAACAGCGCCGCGTCGTCTTCTCGGGGAAGCTCCAGCCGTGGGTGAGCGGGAAGGACATCGTGTTGCGCCTCCTCCAGGGATGGGGCGTCAAGCAATCGCAGGGGATGTCGGTCGAGTTCGTCGATTCGGATCAGCAGCTTCCCATTCCATACCGAAATACGATCGCGAACATGATGGCGGAGGGGGAGGCCTTGAACGGGATCTTCGCGCAGGACGGGGTGACCGAGGCCTGGTATCGGGCGCGAGGGTTCTCGCTCCCGTATCCGCGGGTCGTGGCCGGCGACGATGCCCGCTACGAGATCGACGAAACGCACGACCTCTCGAGCGTGGCGCCGATGATCGCGAAGCCGTTCAGCCCGGGAAACGCGTTCCCCGCGGAGGAGGTCGCAACCGAGCGGATCACCTTCCACAAGGCGATGATCGGCTCGTGCACGAACGGCGGATACGACGACCTGCTTCAGGCTGCCCTGGTGATCCGAGGCGCGCGCGGGATCGGAATCGACCGGATCGGAAAGGGCTACGAGTTCATCGTCTTCCCGGGAAGCGGCACCGTGAAGCGGCTCATCGAGGAGCCCGATCCGCGCCTGGGAGGCGACTCGATCGCGGAGGTGCTGAGGCGCTCCGGCGCAGAGATCCGCGAGTCCTGGTGCGGCCCCTGCTTCGGTCAGGGCCCTGACTCCCTCTCCAAGGGGGAGCGGGCGATCACATCGTTCAACCGGAACTGGCAGAACCGGATGGGGGTCGGTGGGGAGGGCTATCTTGCTAGCCCTGCCGTGGTTGCTGCCTCGGCCCTGGCTGGGTACATGGCGCCGCCTTCGAAGCTCGGACTCCGGTGGGACCCCGAGGCGTACGGGGTCTAGCTCTGAATTAGCTATTCTCAATCTATTCAATATATGTTCATAATCTGTCCGAGTTGAGGAAGTCGATACTTCTCTCAAACCGGGGAGGAAGCCGTGCCCGATTCCGCGCGCAGCCGGGCGCTGACGATCGGCGCTCTTTCGCGCGCGACGGGCATCCCACCGGCCACGCTCCGCACGTGGGAGCGCCGCTACAAGTTCCCCCGCTCCGCCAGGAAGCCCTCCGGCCACCGCCTCTACTCCACTGAAGAGGTCCCGAATCTTCTCCGCATAAAGGCCGCGCTCGCTCTCGGGCATCGGCCGGCAGAGGTCTTCCGCCTTCAGCCCTCCGCAATCGATGCGCTCGTCGCGATCGGCGCCGCGCGCCCGGCACCGAGCCAGCCTGTTCCCCCGGCGCCGCCGCCACCGCCCGCCGCGCCGGCGGAGCGCATCGCGAACGACGTCGAGGGCTCATCGCACCGACTCCTCGAGAGCGTGAGATCCTTCGATCGCGTGGGTCTCGAGCGCGAGCTTCGCGCCCGATGGGCGCGCCTCGGGCCGGTAGGATTTCTCGAGCGGGCCGCGAGCCCATTCATGGAGGCGCTCGGCAAAGAGTGCCGCGAGGGACGTCTCCACGTCCGCCACGAGCATTTCGCGTCGTCGCTCCTGGCAGACCTTCTTCGAGAGCTCCGGCACCCCTACGACGATCGGGCATCCGGGCCCTGGGTCGCTGCGACGACCTTTCCGGGTGATCGCCACGAACTCGGCCTTCTGATGGCGTGCCTTCTCTGTGCGGTGCGGGGCTGGCGCGTGCTTTATATCGGGGTCGATACGCCGGTCGAGCAGATCGCCGCGCTCTCGCGGGAAGCGCCGCTCTCGGCCGTCGTCATGAGCATCTCGGCGACGGTGCCGCAAGCCTATGCGTTCGCCCTCACGCTCGACCTGCGCCGAAAGGTTCTCGAGCGGATCGCGATCTGGGTGGGAGGCAGGGGAGCGTCAGCGGTCGCCGCGGGAGTCCAGCCGTTCGATGATTTCGAGATCCTCGACCGCCATCTCGCCGCGGTCGCGGGCGGGGTCGCTCTACTTTAGGAGGCTCATCTTGCGGGTGAGACGTTTCCCGCCCGAGGCGAGATCGTAGAGATAAATCCCCGAGGAAACCGCCCGTCCCGCGTCATTCCGTCCATCCCAGCGCACCCGATAATCGGCGGCCGGGAGGGTCGCATCGACCAAAGTCCGCACGAGCCGCCCCTGCGCGTTGTAGATCCGGAGCGTTACCCTGCCGAACTTCTCCGTGCCGAACCCGATCGTCGTGATCGGATTGAACGGATTGGGCTTGTTGGCCGAGAGCTCGAACCGCGGCGCGGTCGGGGTCGTGACCTCCTCCACGGCCGTCGGAGCCTGGATCAAGAAGAGGCTGTCCGAGAACGACGTCGCGCTCGCGGTACCCGCCGAGTAGACAACGCCGCGCACCTTCGCCTGGGTCGTGGCCATCGATTGGTCGACGAAAAATTGGAGCGACCGCGGCGGTCCCGGCGTGACCGACGTCAGCGCGCCGAGCTGGATCGGATAGGTGCCCCCGCCGTCGCGCGAGAGGGAGAGGACCACCGAGTCGGCGGTCGCGCCACCAAGCGTCACCGTCACGGAATCGGGCTTCCCGGGCGGGATGTACTGGCCCTTCGACGGGTGCGAGACGAGGAGCGACATCACCGGCGCCAGCGCGGCGGCGGCGTTCAGCTTTCCTGCGCCCCAGGCCACGTTCGGAACCGTCCCAGTGAACCCGTCGACGCGCGCGGTCTGCTGGAGCCTGCCGCGTATGGCGGTCGATCCACCGTTCGCCCACGTGGGCTGTGCTAAGAGGAGCGCGACCGTGCCCGTGATCTGGGGAGCGGACATGCTGGTCCCCGCCTCCATCACGTGCATCCCGTCCGGCACGATGAGCGCCGTCTGCGGGGCCGTGTTCGCGGATTTCGCCGATGCCACGCCGAACCCTGGAGCAGAGAGGTCGGGCTTCAACCTTCCGTCGCGGAGCGGGCCCTGGCTCGAGAACGACGCGATGGCGTTCAAAGTCGGCTGCGGGTTCCAGCAGTAGGTGGCTGCGTCGATCGCGGTCCAGCAGGCCTTCGTCGTGTGCGCGGCCGCGGTGATCACCGAGTCGGCCGAGCCGGGCGATCCGATCACGCCGCCCGCCACGAGGCCCTGCGACCACGGAACGAGGGAGAGCCCGTTCCCCAGGCCGTTGCCGAAGAGGTACATGTCGACGCGGCCCGTCGACGCGATGCTGACGGGAGTGAACGCGAACGTCCACGTCCCTT